>JAUIME010000330.1 GCA_030433195.1 bacterium | reverse complement strand
GGCCGCTCCGTCCGTCTTCGCATGGAGATCCTCCGAGAATTGACGTGCTGCGACCTACGACGACGGATATCATCGCCGGGGCGTCGAGTTCCCCATCGCGGATCGACTCCACGCGCTGGACGCGTGTCGGCACTACCTCGGTCAGGGTGTGTATGGCGGATGCAAATCGCGAAGTGACTCGGATCTTGGAGCGGCTCTCGGCGGGTGAACGATCGGCTGCCGACGAGCTCATGCCCCTGCTCTACGACGAGCTTCGGACTCTCGCCGCGCGGATCATGGCGCGCGAACGTGCCGGTCATACGCTGCAGCCGACGGCGCTCGTCCACGAGGCATTCCTGCGACTGGTTCCGGATCAGGACATCGAGTGGAAAGGGCGCGCTCACTTCGCGGCGCTCGCGGCGCGAACGATGCGGCGCGTACTCGTGAATCATGCGCGCGACCGGACCGCGGGGAAGCGAGGCGGCGGGTGGAGGCGGGTGACGTTCGACGTCGACGCGAGCATCCAGGACGGACCCGAGTACGACCTGTTGGCACTCGAGGAAGCCTTGGAGCGCATCGCCGAAATGAACGATCTGTCGGGTCGTGTGTTGGAATTGCGCTTCTTCGGTGGGCTCACGATTCCCGAGACCGCGCACGTCTTGTCGGTTTCGACATCGACCGTGGAAAGCCACTGGGCGTTGGCGCGCGCTTGGCTGTCTCGCGAACTGAGTGATCGAGACGAATCGTGAAACCGGATCGCTACGAGCTGCTGCTTCGCGTCTTCAATGAAGCGCGTTCGCGTCCCGTGGACGAGCGGACCTCGTTTCTCGACGAAGCTTGCGAGGGAGATCGCGACCTTCGCGAAGAGATCGAGGAGCTGCTCCTTCACGATCGATCCGACGACGACGGAGTCGGCGCGATCGGTGTCCACGTCCGCGAGGTCGCGGCGCGCGCCATGGCGGACGTCGATTCGGTCACGCGAAGCGAGGGGGAGGACGCGCCGCTCGGTGTCCCGGAGTCGATCGGGCGTTTCCGCGTGCTGCGTCGCATCGCGATCGGTGGAATGGGAGCGGTCTACGAAGCCGAGCAAGAGCAACCCTGGCGTCGCGTCGCGATCAAGACCGTGCGGCGCGGAGTCCTCACGAAATCGCTGCTCCGCCGATTCCGTCAAGAGACCGAGATGCTCGGCAGACTGCAACACCCGGGGATCGGTCAGATCTTCGAGGCGGGGACGTTCGATGCGGGCGAAGGGCCGCAGCCGTACTTCGCAATGGAGTTCGTCGACGGGCCGTCGTTGATCGAATACGCGAGATCCGAGCGGCTGGGCGTCGACGATCGCCTGCTGCTGATCGCGCAGGTTTGCGACGCCGTTTACCACGCGCACCAGAAGGGTGTGATCCACCGCGATCTCAAGCCCGACAACATCCTCGTCGTCGACCGGGGCGCCCCCAAGGTGCTCGACTTCGGAGTCGCGCGGGCGACCGATTCGGATCTGCGGGCGACTGCGGTCCAGACCGAAGCCGGGCAGATCATCGGGACCGTCCCGTACATGAGTCCGGAGCAGGTGTCGGGAAGTTCGGACGATCTCGATACGCGGAGCGACATCTACTCGCTCGGGGTCGTCCTGTTCGAGCTTCTCGCGGATCGACTTCCGTACGAGATCGAGGAGTCGTCGATCGGTGAGGCGATTCGCACGATCGAAAGCGATGCGCCGACGCGCCTCGGTACGCTGAATCCGGTGTTTCGCGGTGATATCGAGACGATCGTCGGCAAGGCGCTCGCCAAGGAGAAGGATCGCCGCTACGGATCGGCTGCCGAGCTCGCGGACGATCTGCGACGCTACCTCGCGCGCGAGCCGATCACCGCAAGGCCGCCGTCGCTCGGCTATGTGTTGAGGCTCGCCGTGGCGCGGCGACGCGCGCTGGCCGTGACCGTTGCGGTCGCCGCACTCTTGATCACGATCGGCACCGTCGTCGCTTTCGCGCTCGTCAGCGGTGCGCGAGGTGTCGCGGAAGAGCGACTCGCGGCCTTCGAACGAATGGCCGACGTCAAGCGGCTCGAGGATCGTCTGCGTGAGGCCGCCGAGGAACTATGGCCCGCAGTGCCCGCGAACGTTCCGGCCATGGAGAGGTGGTTGAGCAAGTCGGAAGACATGCTCTCGCGCCTCGAGATGCACCGCGAGGAGAGGGATCGTCTTCGACGAGATCGCTCGCTTTCGTCGCGAGCCGTGTCGAGGGAGCCGGTCGAAGAAGTGGCTGCGAACGTGGAGTTCGGGTCGCCCCCATGGGAATTCGCCGAAGATCAGGATCAATGGAAGCACGATACGATCGACGATCTCGTCGTCCGCCTCGAGCACTTTCGGTCGCCGGCCGAGGATCCAGAAGCGAGTTGGAGCGCGAGCGGAGCGTTGGCGAGTGTGCGGGCTCGGTTGGATCTGGCGCGGAACATCCACCAAGCGACGATCGACGCGCAACGAGCGAAGTGGGACGAGGCGATCGCTTCGATCCGCGACGCGAGCGAGTGCCCGCAGTACGAGGGTCTCGTCATCGAGCCGCAGCTCGGACTCGTTCCGATCGGACGCGACCCGGATTCGGGGCTTTGGGAGTTCGGGCTATGGCGTCAAACCGGGGAGATCCCGAATCGCGGTGAGGACGGAAGACTGATCCTCGACGAGCGGTCCGGCGTCGTGCTCGTTTTGATCCCCGGCGGGACGTTTTCGATGGGGGCGACCCGAACGCGATCGCGGCGCGCCGAGCGCGAGGGCCGAACGTACAACTACGACGCCGCGGCGTTTCGAACCGAAGGACCCGTCCACGAAGTGACCCTGGCTCCGTTCTTCTTGTCGAAGTACGAGATGACGCAAGGACAGTGGAAGACCTTCACGGGAGAGAACCCGAGCCACTACGGGTCTCACCACTACTACACGGAGTGGGATCACCTTCCGGCCGACGACAAGCGACTGTGGCTGCATCCGGTGGATCTCGTGTCGTGGTTCGATTGCGATCGTGTGGCGCGCCATCTCGCGCTCGAACTTCCGACCGAAGCCCAGTGGGAGTACGCGGCGAGAGCGGGCACGTCGACGCCGTGGTGGACGGGCGCGACCAAGGAAACCCTCGAGGGCGCAGCCAACCTCGGGGATTCCTACCTCATCGAGCGAGCGGGCTGGCCCGGTCTCGAGGATTGGATGAGCGACGGGTTCATGGCGCATGCCCCCGTCGGGACGTTCCGCCCGAATCCGTTCGGATTGCACGACATGGCGGGCAACGTCTACGAGTGGTGCCGCGACGTCTCCGGCAATTACACCGATCCGGTCCGTGCCGGGGATGGCCAACGAATCACGACGAAATCGGCTCATCGCGTGCTTCGAGGCGGGAGTTCGAAGGATCCCGCCATGGCCTTGCGTTCCGCCGCTCGCTCGAGTAGCGACCCGGCCGGCCAGGACGACTATCTCGGCGTGCGGTTCGCGCGAAGCCTCGATCGCTGATCGCGCGGGCATGCCGGGTTGCGTGAGCCGTGAATTCTCGGCTCGATTTCCGTCGTGAGAACAGCTCCGACAACCGCGAGTGGCCGTAGCGGCTGGCGGTTTCGCCGGCCATCGATACAGCGTGCGGCGGAAATTGCGTCGACTATCGAGCGCCTCTCGGACACATGTTGTGTGCCGGGCCGGCCCTCGTCCGTCTGTCCGTTCGGTTCCGGCCTTCGATCGTGACGCAGACCGCAAGGAGGAGAACCATGACGATGACGATGCTTCGCCGCTACACGCCCGCTCTGTTCGCGCTTGCCGGCGCGATGTTCGTCGGCTCGACCGCGTATGGCCAGTTCTGGGACTACCGTACCGATGTCGACATTCTCGTGAGCGGCACTTCGAACGCCTCGGCCTCGATCCTCGCACCGGGGGCGGGGATCGACCAGACCGACACGGGGAGCACCGATCTCGCCAACGCGATCGCGGTGCTCAACTCGGCGGTGCTCGACTTCGCCGATTCGGCATCGGTCGACGCCAGCCTCGGCCTCTTGTTCCAAGATGGATGCCGCACCCGAGCGCAAGCCTCGGTGGACGCGACGACCGCGTATGCCGGTGACGGCGACGACGATTCGATCGAGCTCAGCCTCTCGACGCGGCGCGACCACGACCTCGTCGTGACGCGCGGGGCGACGGGCGGACCCGGAAGCGGCGTTTCGCTGTCGACGCTGCAAGACATTCCGCAGGCCGAGTCGGTCACGATCCTGCTGCCGATCCGCGTCGCCGGACATCCGGCCGGGGGACTCGTGACGATCGACGACTTCAGCATCTCGCGCACCGACAGCGCGTTCGCGTACGGCAACACCACTTGCTCGTGGGAGTGGTTCGACGACCGCAACAGCAACGGCGTCATCGACCCGACCGAACTCACGTTGGGTGCCCAAGTCGGCATCATCTCCGAGAACGGCTCGTTCACGGCGCCGTCGGTGAGCTTCCAGGCGCCGCGCGGTTACCACATCTTGCGGATCACGTACTTCTCGAGCTCGAGCTTCAGCGAGTATTCCGCCGACTGCAGTGATCCCGTCGACGAAGACGCGGATTCGGGCGACACGGTAACGCTCGATCTTTCGCTGTCCTGACCCGCATGATTCATGAGCCGCCGGCTGCAACGCACCGTTTCGCTCGGCATCTCATGAAGAATGCGGGCTCATCGATCGATGAGCTGCGCGATCGTTCCGGCCTCGGCCGGAAGGATCGGTTTTACGGGAGAGAGCCAGGCTTCTCGGCGATCATCCGCCGAGGAGCCTGGCTGTCATCGTTTCGGTTACCGGTACGCTCGCGCCGCGTTGCTAGAGGATCTCCAGCATCACCGCGTTCGTGGTGCTCGCGCCCAGGGGGCTCGAGGAACCCGGATCGATCTGGACGCCTTGCAGCGTGAGCACCGTGCCCGTCGGAAGGTTCGTGACGTCTCCGGAGAACAGTTGCAGGAACACGGTCGGGGCGATGGCCGGATCGTCGATCGGGCTCCCGTCGAAGTACTGGCTCGCGCCGAGCTTCGCTTCTCGACCGAGGTTGTTCCAGATCGCGACGGGCTGTGCGGCCTGCGTCAGGAACAGCGGGAAGCAGATCGTGCCGATCGCCGCGGGCAGTTCGACGTGGGTCGCCGACGACGGATTCCCCGCGTTCGCATGAATCGCGAACTTGCCGGACCCGCCCGCCGGTGGCGCGAGCATGGCGCCCCACGTGAGTTCACCCTCGGCGACTTGCGCGTTTCGACTCTGTCCGTTGATGAAGAGCGTGTCGGTGATCGGCCCGGCCAAGTCGTTCACGGTTCCGTCGAGGCACGACTCGAGGCGATACACGAAGTCGTCCATGACGGTCGAAGCTCCGCCGCAGCTTTCGCAAGTATCGATGCGAATCGTGGTGTACTCGTTCGTGTCGTCGACAAAGCCGAAGAAGCCGTTGGTTTGCGCTTGACCGATGACGGTTCCATCGGCAACGACGCGGAACGAAGAGCCGACGGTGCCGAAGTCACAGCCCCAGGCCGACACGGGCTCATCGAAGATGATGTCGAAGCCGACGAGATCTCCACTGCTGTCATTCACGCGTGCCGCGATGTCCGTCGTGCCGTTTAGCGATCCGCGAAACGAAGAGAACGGCGCCGCATCGATTCGGTTGAAAACCTCCCCTTGCGTGTTCGCATCGCCGAAGCCCGTGAGCATGAAGTCTCCGACGTCGACGATCAGGCCGTCTTCGAAGATCTGGTCGGTGGTGATGTCGTCGAACGTCTCGAGCTCGAAGGTCGAGGCGGCCGCCTCCCAGCTCGCTCGGTCGGTGAACGTCGTCACGTCGGCAACGGCGCTCGTCGACAGGATGCAAAGGGCCATGACGGTAGCGTAGAATCCGGTCGTGCAGGTCTGTCGCTTGAAGGACGGTGACATCGTCGTACTCCTCGTTCGTGCTGGCGTTCTTCGTGGCCCCCGGCATCCGAGCCGGCGCGTCCGTTCCTCACGGGGAACTGAAGGGCCTCGCGAACAGGTACCGAGAACGGCGGAACAGCCCGAACGAGAAATGTCGAAAAAACTCGGGGAGTGCCCCGAGTGCGAGAGCAAAGTGGCAGGGCGCGAGGGCAGCAGCTCGGTGGAGCGAGGCGAATCCTGCACCCGACTCGCCTATGCCGGCATTCTTCGAGTGTGCCGCGGGGTGGCAGGGTCGAGCGGCGAACGCGCGCCCGCATCGTGTTCTCGAGGAGGTATCGATGGCAAGGCAGTACTACGCTCGGAGGGGCGGGCTCGGATCCTCTTTCTGGGCGGTGCTCGTCCTGG
>JAUIME010000329.1 GCA_030433195.1 bacterium | reverse complement strand
GCCGTCGATCAGGAACAGTCGCTCGCGGCGGCGAGGATGGTTTCGTCGAGCGGATGGCGATCCTCGACGGCTTCGTCGGCGCGATGCCAGGTCGAGATCGATTCGTCCGAGAATCGCCAGCACAGGTACGCGACCTCGCCGTCGTGGTCGAACGGAAAGTCGACGATACCTTCGACCGGGTCTTTCATGAGAACGCCGAGCTCGGTGAGTTCGTTGACGAAGGTCTTGAGCGTGCGCGAGAGGATCCGGACGGACTCTTCGAGAGCCGCGACGGCCTCGGCGTGGCGATCGTTCGCCGCGAGGATCGTGTCGTGGCGTAGCCGTCCGATCTCCTTCTTCTGTTCGCTGTATCGAGCGAAGGTGGATCGGATGTCGCGGACGATCACGTTCACGAGCGGAAGCGTGCGCGCAGCTTCCTCGAGCGTGAAGAGTTTCTCGGGGCGCTCCATCGGGGCTCGTTCCTTGCCTTCTCGGGTGGTGGCGCGATTCCGCGCGCCGTCTCGTTCGAACGATAGCAAATCGCGCCGGGGCCGGGAACGAATCAGGAAGGCGGGTCCGTGATCGCGACACACACCTCGGAGAAGGCGCTCCACTCAGACGCGGTTGCGCGGCGCCAGCGGTTTCCGGAGACACGGCGTCGCACCGAATCGGCTGGAACGACGAGGCTCGTGACGTGCCGGCCCGCGAGCGTGAAGACGTGCGTGCGTCCGCGAGGCCCCGCGACGACGAACGTGTCCGCGTCGACGTCGATGTAGAGGCGCTCGGGCGTCGCGCGCAGAGCATCCTCGCGTGCCTTTTGGGTCGGGCGTTGCGAGTCGCGTGCGCGTTCCTGGGCGTGTTTCGTACGTCGCTGCATTTGCTTGAAGCTGTGCTCGAGGCTGCGCGCGAGCCATCCGAGGAGCGAGCGGATCCGGTCCGGCGGTGCGCTCGATCCGTTGCGTGCGTGCAGGAGCGAGGCGAGGCGCCGTTCGCCTTGACGAACGATGTCCGCGAGCGTTTGCGCGTCGTCGTCGCGAAGCGCGCCGAGGGAGTCGGTACCGTCGCAGGCGCCGATGACGTTCAAGACGCCCTCGGGCTCTCCCTTCGCGTTCACTCGGTGGACGATCTGGATCGTCAGCGCCCGTCGTTCCGAAGAGCGGCCGGTCGGTCGTGATCGATCGTAGAAGTAGCCCACGGCCACTTGGCCCAGGACCTCGTAGGCGGAAGAGCGCGCTCCGAAGGCCGGCAACTGATCGACCCGCAGTTCCGCGGCCGTCGACGTTTCGGTGAGGAGTCGAGGCGGATCGGCATAGAGCGCGTCGGCCTCGTCGGGACGGTGCTCGAGGCAGAGAGTCGTGAAGCTCGCCCACTCGGCGCGCCCCGTCGCGTGGTACCCGACGAAGACGTCGTGGCCGGACGGCGGGGTGGCGTGCTCGCACTCGGCGCTTTCGCATCGGTAGCAGAACACCCGTCCGAGAGGAGTCGACGAGGATCCCCCGAGACTCGTGATCTGCTTTTCGAGGCGTCGCACGAGCTGTCTCGCGCGACCGCGTGTCCGGTTCGAGAGGCGTTCACCCGAGAGCTCGATCGTGAGCTCGGTCTCGAGGCGCTCGACTGCCGCGGGGTCGGCCGCGCCGGGAGACTGCTCGGCGATGAGACGACACAGGCGTCGCAGGTCCTTCAAGATGCGCATCGACAGCAAGAGCGGATCGGAGGGGCCGTGGGTCGACGAGCTCCCGCGTGCGCCTTCACCCGTCGCTTCGGATTTGCGCGACGCGGATTTCGGATTGCGCGAGCGTCGGCGTCGGCGTCGTGCGTTCGAGGCTCCGGCGCTCGATTCGGTGGGTCCTCGATCGGAGGCGGAAGCGGTCTCGTCGCGCCGCTCGGAGCGGCTTTCGGATCGGCCGGGGGGATTCATGCTGACGGGAGTGTACCTTCGCTTCGCGTGCCCGGACATCTTCGCGGATCCGGATGTCCGGTCTCGGATTTCGGCGTGCTCGCTTGCGATTGTACGGCCTGCTAAGATGCTGCGAGTGGAGAATTTGCCTGCTAATCACGACCTCGAGGCCTCTCCGGACGGGTCCGCTTCGCGGCACGGTTCCGGCGGGGGATCCCCGTGCGGAAGCCGGGGCTGCGTCGCGATCATCCCCGAGGACGACTGGAACGCGTACACGCGCCGGCATCATCTCGGTGCGATGACGGCGTTCGGGCCCCTCCTCGTGGTCGAGAAGCCCCTCGGTGCTCGCCGCTCGGTCACGCGAGGCACTCGCCGTCGGATGCGTCTCGCTCCCGGGGCCGGGGAGCACGGCCCGTATTTGATCCAACCGGGGTCGTTCTTGCCGCGCGGGCCGGGTTGGCTCGATCGGGCTCGAAACCGCCACGTCGAACACCGCGTCCGTTCAGCCATGCAGATGCTCGGGATCGAGCGCCCCGTGGTGTTCCTGACGTCCCCGTCCCAACGCTGGTTCTTCGAACTCGGGATCGAAGCGTCGGCGGTGTGCTTCGAGGTCTCGGACGAGTATTCGGTGTATCTCGAATACCCGTCGGGCCGCGATGCGAGAGTCCGCGCGGAGATGATCGAGATGGTGCGTCGCTCCGATCTCGTCTTCACGACCGCCCGTTCGTTGGCAACCGACCTCGCCGAATATTCCGATGAGGTGCATTGGATCCCCAACACGGCGGTTCCCGAAGACTTCGCGATCCACGACTCGACGCCAGCGCTGCCGTCGCTCGCGGACCTCGACGGGCCCGTGATCGGCTTCATCGGCGGCGTGAACCCCTGGATCGACCTCGAGCTCGTGGTCGAGATCACGCGACTGCGACCCGAGTGGACGATCGTCTTCTCGGCCTCGATCGACGGTCCCGACGCGTTTCTCGAATCGGCCGAGATGAGTGCGTTCCGCCAAGCGAGCGAGCGGATCCGCTTCCTCGATTGGGTGCCGTACGACCAGCTGTCCGGCTTCCTGAAGGGGGTGGACGTCTGCGCGCTCTTTCATCGTGCCGACGAGGTCGGGCGGTACATCCACCCCAACAAGATCTACCAGTACCTCGCGAGCGGCAAGCCTATCGTCTCGACGCCGTTCTTGCCCGAGCTCGAGGACTTCGACGGGCTCGTTCGGGTCGCGGCGAACGCGCGGGCGTTCGTGGAAGCCGTCGAGGACGAGCTCGCGCGAGACGACGAAGGGCGGCGCCGCGCCCGGATCGCCCGAGCGCGGGACTCCCGGCCCGAGCTTCGAGCGCGCGCCAAGATGGAGCACGTCGAACGGGTTCTGGCCGCTCGCAACGGAAGCCCGAGGCACGGAGAATTCGACGGCGACCGACCGCCGCGCGCTTCCCGTCGGTCGATGTAAGTGCCTGTCAGTTAGTTCTTTCTAGTAATTTTCCAAAAGCCAGCTCGGAGTTTGACTTCAAGAGGGCCTGGGGTATACTTCCCGCGATCCATCCCAGGGTCAATCTCGATAGGGCGGTTGTATTCGACTCGAAGCATGGCAGACGGACTCGTCCGGATGCCGACCGGTAGCGGGCAGACTCTGCCCACTGCGAACCCGGTCCTCGTTGTCGTCTCCTACCCCTGCGCACCTCGCCTCGGCCTCGCCCGGGAGACGAGAAATGAAGAAGTGTGCGCGAACCGACAACGGTTTTACCCTCATCGAGTTGATCATTTCGATCGCGCTGCTCGCGATCGGCGCGATGTCCATCTTCCATTCGTGCTTCTCCTTCGGAGAGCTCGGGGAGATGGCCCACGAGCGGAACATCGCGTTCTTCGACCTCGAGACAGCACTCGAGGACATTCGAAGCACTCCGTTCGACCAGATCGTCGATCGGTATCCCGACGGCTCCCGAATCGCCAAGTTCGATTCTCTGCACCTGCAGCGGGAGCGCATCACCGTGACGTACCGGAACCCGGACCGGGATCCGCTCTTGATCACGGCGACGATCGAATGGCTCGATCCCAAGGGGAGACCCCGCACCGAATCCATGCATACGGCGCGGACCCGATGAACCCCAGGAGAGGCGGCAAGCTCATGAATGCGGAACGGACTCACCTGCGCGGACACCGCGAGAGCGGCTTCTCGCTATTCGAAATGATGATGACGCTGACGATCTTCTCCGTCATCTTCACGAGTCTGTTCGTCGTCATCGACGGCGTGCAGACTTCGTACGACGAGGGGAACACCCGATCGGTCCTGCGCGAGTCGGGCCGGCGCGTTCTCAAGGAGATGATCTACGAACTCCGGCAGACCGGGATCATCGAGGGCGGGGCGGTGAACCTGCCCGCGATCTACGAGCGTCCCGTCGCTCGGATGGGCGACGACAACCAACGCGGCGCGCTCCTCGCGACGATGAGCTTCGGTGATGCCGAGCTCGGCGGGCAGGTCGGCACCGGCGAAAACCGCGTGATCACGCACGTCGATCGCACGGCGAACGAGATCGTCTTCCGACGCCTGACGGACCTCGACGGCAACGGGTATCCGTTCGCCGCGAACACGGGCGACCTGGAGTGGGGAGCGGAAGAGTTCTCCTACTACGTCGTCGAGGACGCGAGCGGCAACCCGCAGCTCGTTCGGGAGTCGAGTACGGGTGCTTTCAGGATCATCGGCCGCAACGTCGAGAAGGTGGTCGTCGACGTGATCTCCTACGACCCGACGGTCCTCTACAACCAGATCGTGATCGTCGTGTACATGATCGAGCAGCTTCCGGACGGAAGCACGCTCCGGGTCGGCGTCGAAGGAACCGTCAACTTGCGCAACACGCGCGAACTGGAGGGATGAGATGACACACCGAAACGAAACCGGATCGGTGTTGATCACGTCCGTGATCGCCATCCTCGTGGTGGCCTCTTTGTCGGCGGCGTTGCTCTCGTCGGTGGCAGTGGAGAACAACCTTTCTCTCTCGAATGACGACCTCGTCACCGGGGACTTCCTCGCCGACGGCGCAGCCGAGATCGCGGAGAAAGTCGTCCTGCGGTCGGTCGTGAACTTCGCCGAGCTCCCCCGCGAGGTCGTGCAGTACGACATCAACGGGCACACGATCGAGTTCTCGATCAAGCGAGCCGGCCCGCACTGGGTCGAGTACGATCCGGACGGTGTGCGCGTCCTGAATCAGCCCGTGCTCATCAAGGCGTGGACGACGGTGAACGGATATCGGCGCGAGGTGAATCGCCTCATCAACGTCGGTGTGACGCCGCTCTTCCAGTTCACGGTGTTCTACGATGGCGACCTCGAGATCCTGCCGTTCCCGAACATGACCATCAGCGGACGTATCCATACGAACCGCGACCTGTACCTCGGCTCGGACAACACCCTGTCACTCGATTCGCGCTACGTGCACGCCGTCGGCGAGGTCTATCGCCGACGAAAGGACATCGGGCTGCCATCGGCCGGCACGGTCCGCGTGCGTTCGAACTCGTCCGGCAACATGGAGACGATGGACAGCAAGTTCGAGCTGATGTTGCAGGGGATCGCGAGCGAGAGCGGCTTCGACTCGTCGTTCCTCGGCTACGACCGAAACGGTGACGGCGACTACATCGACTCGGGCGAGTTGAGCCCGTGGGTCGTCGAGGCGATGGAGCGATGGGGCGGTTCGGTGCAGTCGTCCGTTCACGGCCTTCGCGAGCTCGTCGCGCCCGACGTGCGTTCGATCAAGCGCTTTGTCGAGACCGATTCCGGTACCGGAGGCGACTACGAATACGACGAAAACACCGGGACCTACTACGAGGTGACTCCCGGTACCGGTACGCATCGTAAGGGACACTATCACGGCCTCGCCGACATCGTGGTGATGGACGGCGAACTCTACGACGCGGACGGAACCCCTCTCATGGTGCCGCCCGGCGTTCTCGTCGAGAAGCAGATGTACGACGCTCGTGAGGGCAAGGACATCTACGTGACCGAGATCGATCTCGCGGCGCTGGCCGCGGCCGGCATGTGGCCCGTGAACGGCCTCATCTACGCGGCACGGACCGACGCGAGTCCGGATCAGCCGAACGGGATTCGGCTCACCAACGGCGAGACTCTGTCCGACGAGCTCACCGTCGTGTCCGAAGATCCGGTCTTCATCCACGGGGACTACAACGTCAGCGACAAGAAGGGCGCCGCCGTGATCGGCGACGCCGTGAGCGTCCTCTCGAGCAACTGGGACGACTCGAAGACGTCCGGCACGCTGCCGTTCGCGTCGCCGACGCAGGTGATGGCGTCGATCATCACCGGCTCGTACGCGACCTCGGAGGGCAACTACAACGGCGGATTCGAGAACATGATCCGCTTCCACGAGAACTGGACGGGCGTGAAC
>JAUIME010000328.1 GCA_030433195.1 bacterium | reverse complement strand
CGTCGAGCCTTCCCGATGGAGCGCAACGCTGCTGCTGGTAACAGATGCGTCGATCGCAGCCGGCGCCTCATGAATCGTCCGGGATAGGGTGAGCTGCACCATGGAAGTCGAGCGGGGCTCCCGGAATCAGGGCCGGGAGCCCTGCTCTCTTTTGGGGCTCAGAAGCGGACCGTCCAGCCGATCTTGAGGCTCAGCTCGGTCGCGAGGGAGGTGATCGTCGAGCCCTCGCGCTGCCACCCCTGGTTCACGACGAAGAAGATCTCGCTTCCCGACTCGATGATCCAGCGCAGGCGACTGTTGAGGCCGAGCGTGTCGCTGACGTTGTCGAACTGCACGAGACTGCTGAGGCCGAGGCGTGGCGTGAAGTCGTTCTGCATGCGGAAGCGGCCGATGCGGGCGACGAACGAACCTTCGTCGAGGGAGACGTCGTTCTGAACGTACTCGAGTGTGACGGCCGCGATGGGGTCGGGGCGGAAGTCGAGGCCGATCGTGAGATCGTTGCGCCGCCCCGTGAAGAACTCTCCGTAGCGGATTTCCGCGCGGGCTGCGACGGGGCGGGCGTCCGAGGTTTCGATCTCGAGACGGTAGAGGGTGAAGTCGTACGCGTCGGCGGGGATTTCGATGCCTTCGAAGATTCGGAACGGCTCGTCGAGGCGCTCGAAGACGGGTAGGATCTCGACTTCTACGCGGTCTTCGGATTCGAAGGTGATGCCGAGGGGGCGGATCGTCAGCTCGCGCGATTCGGTCGTGTTGCCGGAATCGGTGATCCAAAGCGGTAGGATCCCGAAGTCGAATTGGCGGACCACTTCGGAGTCGGGGCGCGGCCGGACGAGGAGTTCGCCGGTGTAGCGACGAATGCCGCGACGGGGGACGAATCCGAGCGCGGGGTTGAACTGGCTGCCGATGATCGTCGCGGTGGCGGAGGTCCGGAGAAAGTCGTTCGGGGTTCCGAAGGAGACGCCCCACGCCGAGTCGTCGCCGCCTTCGCCCGAGGTGCTCGTCGCGAGAACGAACGCACCCGCTTCGAGGTTGCGGTCTTCGAGGAAATCCGACGTACGGTAGTTGAAGTCGATTCCGGCGAGCGCGTTCGATCCGGGGGCGGCGGGATTCCCTCGAGTCACGATGGCTCCGACGGTCGATTGCTCGAGGACGTTCTTCGTGACGCGAGCCGCGAGCAGGTTCTTGGAATCGAGATCGCCGGTGGCTTCCGTCTGCACGTCGAGCACGCCGATCGCGTAGTCCTCGACACGGCCCGACAGCTTCAGGCCCGCCAGGATCGGCACCTCGTCGCCGTTCGCGATCCCGATCCGCCGGCTGAAGAACGGGATCAACGAGGTGTCGCTGTTGGCGAACGAGAAGATCCCGGCGTCTTCGAGGAAGAAGTCGCGCTTCTCCGGAAAGAACAGCGGAAAGCGCGTGAGATTGACGCGGACGTCGTCGGTCTCGGTCTCGGCGAAGTCCGTGTTGACGGTCAGGATCGCTTTGAGTCCGGGGGTGACTTGATACGAGAGGTCGAAGCCGGGTTCGATGTCGAAGTCGCGATCGATACGATCGCGGCTTCGGTCGCGCAGGGCCTGCGTGACGACGAACGGTTTGAAGTCGATGCCGATCCCTTGATCGAGCCCGCTCAATCCGCGGATCCGGCCCGCGCTGCTGATGCGGAAGAGGCTTTGATCCCGCGTGGGGTTGGCCCAGCGGACGAGCTCGCGCTTTCGCTTGATGTAGCGCGTGGTGTTGAATCCCCACGAGTCTTTGGCGGGGCTGAATCGGAGCGTCTTCGCGGGTAGGGCGAACTCGGCTTCCCAGCCACGCTCGGTGACCGAGGCTCGTGCTTCGAAGATACCGTCCCACGGTTTGTTGAAATCGCGGCCGTTGTTCGTGATCAGGGCATCGCCCTTCGCACCGCCCGCGTTGATCTGGAAGAAGAACGCGTTGCGGCGATCGTCGAACGTGTCGAGGATGAACTCGATGCGATCGTCGGGGTCGAGGCGGGCGTCGCGCTCGCGTGTTGTCGTGATGACGGATTCGGGGTCGGAGTCGTGGCAGATGTACGCGATGTAGACGACGTCGTCGTCGTAGCCGAGGAATACTTCGGTCTTCTCGCTCGGCGGTGCGCCCTCGACCGGATCGACCTGGAGAAACCCGTCGATCCGTGCCGCTTCGTCCCACTCACCGGGCTCGACGCGACCGTCGATGCGGGGCGGGGTCTCGAGACGCCGGATGACGACCTCGGGCGGCGTGCGCGCTTTGGTCTCGATCGCGATCAGAGAGAGTGCGGCTCCGGCGACGAGTAGCGTGCGCACGGCGGCTCGGCGGAAACCTCGGGATCGTCCCTCGTGGCTCATCACGGTCGCAACGTCGAGCCGGTGCGAGCGCGCGCCGCCGACCGTCCGAATTCGGGTTTCGAGGGACTCGACTTGCATGTCGTCGGATCATGCCGGTGTCCGAGCCCCGAAGCGGCGGCCAGTATAGCGATCGAGCGCGAGCGACTCCACGGTGCAGCGCGAGGAGACGCGGGCGGATCGATTGCATTTGACGACGCTTCCGGGCTCCCTTACGATGCAAGGAACCGTCGGGCGGTGCGGTGATGCGTGACTCCGATTTTCCGGATCTTCCGCGGGTGACGGTGGGATGGAGGTCGAACCATGGTGAATTCGCGCGGAACCTCGAGCCGACGTGTCCCACGAGGGACGGGATGGTGGCTCCTCGCGATCGCCATCGTCGGCACGGCGTGTGGTGGCGGTGGAGGGGGAGGCGGGACGACGGCGGAGTTCGCGTTCGTCGAGTTTCGGCTCGACGGTGCGTCGCACGTCGCGCGCAACGCGCCGCTCGAGTTCCGGTTCAATTCCCGCGTCGATCCCGGCTCGGTGACTCCCGCAGCGTTGAGCGTGCTACGCCCCGACGGGAGTCCGTTCCCCGGACGTGTCGTCGTCGAGCGCGATACGATCACCTTCTATCCGACGGTCTTTCCTGGCGATCGCAACGACTTCCCGCCCGGTGTCGCGCCGCCGATCAACGGACTCGGCTTCTCGCCGAATACGCGGTATCGCGTTCGACTCCTCGGGGGCAGTCCGCTCGGTCTTCGGAACGTCCGCGGTCGTATCATGGAGTTCTCCGAGACGCTCGACTTCGCGACGGGGTTCAACTTCGTTCCCGAAGACGTTCCGGTCTTCCCGGTGGTCGAAGCCGTCGAGGGGCTCGGCTTCGAGCCCGCACCGATCTTCGAGGGCGATCCGCTCGATCCCGATCCGACGCGGCAGCCCCTCGTGACTCCGCGCTTGTCGTGGCTGACCGTGCACTTCAGCGAACCGATGGATCCGCGGAGCTTCGATCCACTCGCGAGCTTCACGGTGACGAACGTGACGAAGCTTCCCGATCCGCTGCCGGGCCTCGGCGAGCCGATCCCCGGTTCGGTGCAATGGTCCGCGGACGCGAAGTCGTTCCGGTTCCACTTCTCGTTTTCGCTCGGCGACGATCCCTTCGGTCCGGCACCGTTCGAGTTCGTCGTCGCGATCACCGAGAGCGTGACCGATCTCGCCGGGAACCGACTCTCGATGGACGAAAACGGGATCCCGTTCCCGGATGGTCGATTCCGCTACTTCTTCACGACGGCCGATCGACCCGGCGAGCCGAACTACGAGACGTTCGTGGAGTCGTTCGAAACGATCGTGAATCTCGACCCCACGATCGGACCGCCCACCGCGAAGTGGTTCGGCAATGGCATTCTCGAAGGTGGCGACGTTCGGTCGCGATTCAAGGACGTTCGCGACCAGCGGCCGCTGTTCAATCTTGCCGATCCCCTCGTGGCCGGACCGGTCGCCGATCCGGGAGAAGACGGCTCGCACTTCCAGATGCTGTATTACTCGGACGACATCGGTTCGCTCGCGCCGGGTGAACTCTTGATCGGCATGTCGTGGCGTCCGAAGTCGCGCTTCTCGTTTCCGTCGACGTACCGGGACATGCAGATCGTTCTCTCGCACAAGGTGGGCGGCAGCTCGCTCTCGCCGGGGTATGCGGCGAACCTCGTGGACCCGCTCTTGGTGTTCCGCGGCGACTACGAGATCCTGACCGACTTCGACGTCGACTGGCAGCCGTGGCCGGAGTTCTCGTCGCCGTTTCCCTATGACGGCGAGCGTGGGCTCGTGTTCGACGTCATCGTCCCTCCAGGTGCCGACACGTTCCAGCTGTTCGAGAACACGTCGACGTCGAGCGTGCCGCGTCGCCGCAACATCGGACCGTGGACCGCGCCGCAGGCGTCGAACAGCGGCGAGAACACGACCTACCCCGTTCGCTTCGAGATCGTCCGCGTCGAGACGGTGGCCACGAGCCGCTGGCAAGACACGGAGATCGAGCTGCCCGACTATCTCGATCCCATCGTCGATTTCGCACCGGACCGCCCGGGTACCGATGCGATCCTCGAGTGGCAGGGGGCTCACGACGACGGCAACGGCGGGCCGGGCGAGACGAGCCCGTGGGTGCCGATTCTCGATCAGGTCGACGGGTATCAGTACTTCCGATTCCGCGCCACGATGATCGGCGATCCCGTCACGACGTTCGTTCCCGCGTTGCGCTCGCTTTCGGTCGTCTACGAGTTCCGATAGAACGTGGCGGCGGCGACGCGAGAGGGGCGAAACGAAGGGGCGGCGCCACCGAAGACGGCGTGTCGACTTCCGGCGCCCCGAGCGCGCGCGGTCGCGTGGATCGTCGCCGGCGTCGCGATCGCCACCTACGCGAACACGCTCGCGGGCGACTTCACGTTCGACGACACCTGGATCCTGCTCCAGAACCCGCTCGTCCAGGATCTCGGACGTCTCGGCGATCTGCTGACGTCGCCGTATTGGGGAGATCGTGTGTCTGCGGGACTGTACCGACCGATCACTTCGTTGACGTTTGCGGTGCAATCCGCCGTTCACGGGATGACGCCGCTCGGCTTCCACGTGGTGAACGTGATCCTGCATGCGGTCGCGAGTGTGCTCGTCGGATCCGTCGCGCGGCGGCTTTCGGGATCCGAGTTCGTCGCGACGGCGTCGGGGCTCCTGTTCGCCGCCCACCCGATTCATACCGAGGCGGTCGCGGGCATCGTCGGAAGGGCGGAGATCCTCGCGACGTGCGGCGTCCTCATCGCGTTGCGGGCGGCGCTCGACGCGCATTCGCCGCGCGCGCGTTCGCGCATCGTCTTTGGCCTCGGGGTCGTGCTGGCGATGTTCTCGAAGGAGATCGGGATCGTGGCGTTTCCGCTCCTCGTGGCGATGAGCTTCGGCCGGCGGGATCGAGTGAGCGACGCGTGGGCGTTGGTCGGAATCGCCGCGTTCGTTGCGGTTGCATTGATCCTCGCCAAGCTCGCGGTGACGGGAGCGATCGGCGTGCCCGTGGAGTCGATTTCGCGCGTCGCGAATCCGGCGGCGCACGTCGAGGCGACGTCGCGGATCGCGACCGCGTTCGCGGTGCTCGCCAACTACGCCGGCTTGCTCGTGTTTCCCGACATTCTCAGCTTTGACTACTCTCTGAGCCAGGTGCCGATCACGACCTTCGCGAATCCGAAGGCGTGGATCGGGATGCTTCTCGTCGTCTCGATCGCGTTCGCGGCCGTGGCGCTGAGACGCCGCGTGCCTGCGGCGGCTTGCGGCTGCGTGGTGTTCCTCGTTGCGTGGTTTCCCGTGTCGAACCTCGTGGCGCCGATCGGGACGATCCAGGCCGAGCGGCTGCTCTACCTTCCGTCGGTCGGTTTCGTCTGGTGCGTTGCCGAGCTCGTGCGCCGGGCCGCCGGCGAGAAGCCGCGCGTGGCGTGGGGCATCGTCGGGATCGTCACCGTGGCGCTCGCGGGGCGGGCGGTGGTACGGAACTTCGATTGGCGTGACAATCGCGCTCTCTTCGAGAGTGGAATCGTGACGTCTCCCCGGAGCGCGCTGACGCACTTCGAGCTCGGGAAGCTCCTGTTCAACGAGGCGCGTACCGAGGAGGACGAGCGCGAGCGTACGCGACTCGAGCGGCGTTCGGCGGAACTGTTCGAGAAGGGACTTTCGATCGCGCCCGAGGGTGACGCAGTGGCGCTCCTCGGACTCGCGTATCTGCATGAGCGGCGCGGCGAGACCGCTGCGGCTTTCGATCGCTTCGGGCGTTCGCGACGTACCGAACCCGGACTCGCGGCGGCGTGGATCGGGGAGTTGGGCGCGGCCGCGCGACTCGGTCGCGTCGATGCCGTGCGCGAGATCGCGAAGGCGATGCTCGAAGAGGGCACCGCTCCGGGCTCCGAGACGTTCGCCGCACCCGTGTGGGCGCAGGCC
>JAUIME010000327.1 GCA_030433195.1 bacterium | reverse complement strand
GCCGTGCTGGGCCTGATGCTCCTCGAGGGATTCCTGGCCCAGTTCTTCGGAGATTATTCGCGACGCTGATTCGAGGGTCGTGAGAGACTGAGAGTGAGAAGCGAGGCCCCGGCCTCGGGCGCTGACGTGAATCGCGTGGCGCGTTTGGAAAGAGGACACGTATGGACACGATGCTCGACGCTTGGACGCCCTGCGCGATGCTCGCACAAGGAGCGCTCCGGAGCATGACCGCGGCCGCCGGCAACGTGGAGCGAGCGCTCCACATGGCCAACATGCCGGAGCTGTGGATCGTCGTGCTCGTCGTCGTCCCGTCGGTGATCTTCGCGGTGACGATGCTCTACCGCCGCGAGAAGGGCAACCTCACGCCCACGGCCCGCGTGCTGCTCGCGAGCATCCGCATCGCGTTGTTCTTCCTCGTGTTCTTCCTGTTCTTCCAGCCCGTCGTCGAGACGACGGTGTTCCAAGTCCGCAAGCCGACGCTCGCGGTACTCGTCGACGATTCCGCCTCGATGCAGCGCAGCGACCGCTACTCCGACCCCGCGACGCGACGCGCCATCGCCGAGCTCGCCGGGGTGTCGGATACCGCCGTCGGCGAAACCTCCCGCCTCGACCTCGTGAAGTCGATCTTCACGCGCGAAGAGGGCGAGGAGCTCGCGCGGCTCGGCGGCGAAAACGACCTGAAGCTCTACTCGTTCGGATCCGAGGTCCGCGAGATCGCCCCCGACATGCTCCCCGAGCTGCGCGCGAAAGGCAACGCGACGGCGCTCGGCGATGCGCTCCACGGCGTGCTGCGGCAACTGCGCGGCCAGCCGGTTTCGGGCATCGTCGTGTTCTCGGACGGCCGATCCAACGCCGGACGGGCCATCGAGGACGCGGCGAACGAAGCGCAGAATCGCCCCGCTCCCGTGCCGATCTACGCGATCGGGGTCGGTGATCCCGACGAACCCCGCGACGTCGGCATCGAAGAAGTCGACGCGCCCGAGATCGCGCTCGTCAACGACGAGATCATCTTCGAGGTCACGGTGCGCAGCAAGGGCTACCCGGGCCAGCGCATCGACGTCACCCTCCTCGAAGACGGCAACCCGCTCACGGTCGAAAGCCTCGTGCTCGAAGGCGAGAACACGGAGCAGAACGTGCTCCTCTACTACCGTCCCTCCGAGCCCGGTACGCACGAGTACGAGATCTCGATCCCCGTACTGCCCGACGAGGAGTACGACGAGAACAACCGCGTCACGCGCACCGTCAACGTGATCCGCCGACACATCAACGTGCTGTTCGTCGACGGCTACCCGCGGTGGGAATACCGCTACCTTAAGGAAGCCCTGCGGCGCGACCAGGAGAACGTCAAGATGTCGTGCCTCCTGCCCTCGGCCGATCCCGACTTCGTGCAGGAGACGAGCCGCGGCGTCGTTCCGCTGACGCGCTTCCCGCGTACGCGCGAAGAGCTCTTCCAATACGACGTGATCCTCTTCGGTGACGTCGATCCGCAAGACTTGACCATCGGCCACGTGGTCGGCGCAGGCGAGCGCTCCGCGCTGCTCACCGAGATCCTCGAGAACCTTCGCGACTTCGTCGAGGAGAGCAGCGGCGGCTTCGGCCTCATCGCGGGCGAGAACGACAGCCCGCGGTCGTACCGCAACACGCCCGTCGAGAACATCCTTCCCGTGGTGATCGGTGACCTCAGCGAGACTCCGCGTCGTCAGCTCGACACGAGTCAATCGACGCGCTTGCGTCTCACGGATCTCGGCATGGCGAGCCCGATCATGGTGCTCGAGCCCGATCCCGAGGACAACCGCCGCCGATGGGAATCCGACGAAGACGACTTCGGTTTCGGTCTGCCGGGGTTCTTCTGGTACGCCTCGGTCAAGAAGCCCAAGCCCGGCGCACAGGTGCTCGCGGCGCATCCACAGCATCGCAACGAGTACGGCCCCGCACCGCTCATCGCGACGCAATTCTACGGGTCGGGCCGAACGTTCTTCACCGCGCTCGACTCGAGCTGGCGCTGGCGTTTCCGCCACGGCGACGAGTACTTCTATCGATTCTGGGCGCAGGTCATCCGCTTCCTCGCGAAGGGACGCCTGTCGCAGTTCAATCCCCGCTTCGAGATCTACGTCGATCGCGAGCGCTACGTCGTCGGCGAGACCGTTGTCGTGACCGCGAAGGTGCGCGACAAGAACTTCGAGCCGTCGACCGAACCGACGCAAGAGGTCGCTCTGCAGGTGCCCGGCTCGCCCGAGCCTCTGCGCGTGACCCTCGAGAGCGATCCGACGCGGCCCGGAACCTTTACGCAGACCCTGCTCGCCGACGAGGTCGGAACCTACCGGATCCGCACTCGCGAAACGCGCGAATCCGACGTGTCGCAGGGTCGCACGGTGACGTTCCAAGTCACGATCCCCTCGGCCGAGAAGGAGAACGTCTCGCTCGACGCGGGCTCGCTCGCGATGCTCGGCCGTCGCACCGACGGATCGTACCTGCCTCTCGCGAAGCTCGGCGAGCTGGCCGAGTCGATCACGCCGCTCCCCGAAAAAGTGGCGGGCAGTCAGACGCGCGAGGATCTGTGGGACCGCGAGTGGAAGCTGTTCGGACTGTCGATCAACTGGGCGATCCTGCTGTTCGCGGTGCTCATCTGCGCCGAGTGGATCATCCGTAAACGAATGAGGTTGCTCTGAGGTTCCCGAGGAGGGTTCCCGGCATGCGCGTGCATCCTGTCCTGGCAACGTTCTCGATCGCCGCCGCTCTGGCCTTCGGTATCACCGAGGCCCAAGCGAGGCAGTTCGACCGCGACGACTCCGGCCGCGGTCGAGGTCGCCCGCAGCGCGAAGCCCGCCCCGTGTTCAAGGGGCACTCGGTGACCGACTTCCCGCACGTCCGCCACCTCATCGAGCAGGCGAAGACGCTGCGCGCGAACGTCCGCGACGAAGCCGCGCTCCAGAGCCTCCAGGAAGTGATCGACCGCTACCCGAACCAGCTCTATCTCGCCGAAGACGGCATCTATCACGGCGCGCGACACTACTGCATGGAACTCATGTCGGAGTTCGGCCCCGAGCAGCTCGCGGCCTATCGAGCCACCTACGACTCGCGCGCCGAGATCCTTTTCGACGAAGCGAACGCGGCGCGAGACGTGGCGGGCCTGGAATCCGTCGTGCGACGCTTCGCGTTCACGTCGTACGGGCCGCTCGCCCTCGAGCAGCTCGGCAGGATCCATCACGAGCGTGGCGAGTACCGCGAAGCGCTCGACTACTTCCGCGCCTCGCTCGATCCGCGCTACGGCGACGCACCGACGGCCGAGCGACTCGTTCGCATCGCGCATTGCCTGGCCGCGATCGGAGAGCGAGACGACCTGCTCCGAATCCGCGAACAGATCGCCGAGCTCGGCGCGGACGCTACCGTTCGATTCGCGGGCCGCGAGCAATCCGCGATGAGTCGCTACGACGTGATCTTGGACGGCGCGACCGAGCAGACGTCGTCGTGGAGCGCCACGTGGCCGCAGTTCGGTGGCTCGGCCGACCACGCCCCCCGAGTCGAGGCGTACGAAGGGCCGCTGAGTCAGAGTCTACGCGTTCCGCTCGACTTCGACGCGCTCGATCCCTACTCGCTCACGCGATCGCATCGCTACCTCATGAGCCGCTACCTCCCGTCACCGGACGAGATCTATCCGCACTTCCACCCGGTCGTCAACGAATCGATCGCGTACGTGCACGACGGGCTGAGGATCGAGGCGATCAACCTCATCAACGGCAAGCGCAAGTGGTACCACGAGGCCGAGCCCAATCCAGTCGCCGTCCCCCACCCGCGCATGATCTTCGGCAGCGCGCTGACCGACGGCGTCGTCTACGCGGCGCTCGAGACCGAGGTCTACGCACGCACGCTCGCCTACAAGCTCACGCCGATCAAGCTTCCGATGCCGCAGCGCAAGCTGCGCGCCTTCGATGCCGAAACCGGCGACGTCCTCTGGAGCCACGCGGACCCCGACGAGGACGACCCCTCGACGCTGGACTTCTTGCAGCGCGCCTCCGTGTCGACTCCCCCCGTGTTGTGGCGCGAGAACCTCTACGTCGGTGCGTCGTACTTCGAGGGCAAGATTCACTCGTACGTCTGCTGCTTCGATCGACGCACGGGAAAGCTGAAGTGGCGCACGCTCGTCTGCACCGGTCAGCAAGAGCTGAACATGTTCGGCAATCAGTTCATGGAGTACATCGCCTCACCGATGATCGTCGACGAAGGCATGCTGTACTTCACGTCGAACCTCGGTCTCGTCGCTGCCATCGAAGCGCGCTCGGGGCTGCTCCATTGGATCAACGACTACCCCATCATCCCGTTGCCGCACCCCCAGCACTTCCACCCGCGCACGCGAGAGCTGAGCTGGTACGCCAACCCGCCCTACATCCACGACGGCAAGCTCCTGGCGACGCCGCTCGACAGCGACGACCTGCTCGCATTCGACACGACGACGGGAGAGCTCGCTTGGACGCATCCGCGACGCTCGCGCGGGGCGTGGGACTCGTACTTCTCACTCGGCATCGTCGGTGACGACCTGATCCTCGCGGGCGACGAAATCCTCGCGCTCGACCTCGCGACGCAGCGGGTCGAGTGGACCACGCACTTCGACGTCCCGCACGAACGCGCGGCGGGCCTCGGCGTGATCGCGGACCACCGCATCTACTGCCCGACTCAGTACGGACTGTACGACCTCGACGCCACGACGGGTGAACGCAACATGACGCCCGTGGCGTGGGAGAACGCGGCCTCCGCCGGGAACCTCGTCTCGTTCCGCAATCTGTTCCTCAGCACGTCGACGCAAGCGCTGTCGATCTACTTCCGCTGGGACGAGATCAGCAAGCGTCTGCTCGAAGAGCTCGGCAAGCATCCCGATGCGATCGAGATCCACCTGAAACTCGGCGACGGCTACGCGCACGCGGGCAAGCTGTCGCCCGCGCTCGAACACTATCGCAAGGCGCTCGAGCTCTCGAAGGCCAATCCCGGCTCGCCGGTCGCGTACGAGACGCGCGCGAAGAACGGGCTCTATCGCGTCCACACGACGCTCGGCCGGCAAGCGTGGAGCCGCGGCAATCTCGAGATCGCCGCCGACTTCTACGCCAACGCGCTCGAGTTCGCGCTCGACGACGTGAGCCGGATCGAAGGGTACCGCAACTTCGAAGAGCTCTACCGAGCCTCGAAGGACACGGAGAAGCTCCGCGCGCACTACGAATCGATGCTCGCCGAGATCCCGCGCATCCGACATCAGTTCGAACTCAGCCGCGAAGAGATCTCGACCGGGCTCTACGCACTTCTGCGCCTGGCCGAGCTCGAGATGAAAGAGCGCGACGGGGCCGGCGCGGTCGCGTGCTACCAACGCATCCTCGCCGAGTTCCCGTCGGAACGCATCGACGAATCGACGAGCAGCTCGTACGCGAAGGACCACATCGATTTCCTCATCCAGACGTTCGGTCGCGAGGTCTACGCCGAGTTTGAAGCGGAAGCCAAGGACCTCTTCGACGAGGCCAAGGAAACGCGCGACGTGCGGCTGTTCGAGATCCTGCTCGAGCTGTATCCCAACAGCGCGCACATCCAGAACTCGCTGCTCGAGTTCTCGGCCGTGCTGCAAGATCGCGGCGACTACGCGCGTGTCTTGCAGATCCTGCGCGGCTTCCTCGAGCGGTTCCCGGGATCGCCGCTGCGACACCGGGTCCTCACGCAGATCTCCGCGGCCTACGAAACGCTCGGATACGCAGACGCGGCCGCGTACGTGAACGGGCTTCGTGACGGCGGCGTCGACTTCACCTCGGCTACCACCCCTCGAGACTCGATGCGCCTCGACGCGCCGGTCGAAGAGCTCTGGAAGAAGCCGTTCACGGGCGAAGGCACGCTCGCCTTCGTCAAGATCCGTGGCGACTCGACGCAATTCTTCCGCGATCACCTGCTGCTGAGCGGCGACGATTCGCTCCTGTGCCTCCGACTCGACGACGGCGCCGTCGTCTGGAAGCGTACCGACGTGCGCCTCACAGGGGACTACGAGACGTATCTCGAAGACGACCGGCTCTACTTCTCCACGGTCGACGACGAAGTCGTGTGCCTCGATCCCGAGACCGGTTCGACGGTGTGGGTGCGCGACTTCGAGCCGCGCATCATCGATACGGTAGGCACGCCGGGCACGATCCTCACCGCCGTACGCGGGACGAACAAGAACACGTTCGTGCTACACGCGATCGACATCCTCACGGGTACGACCGTGTGGTCCGACCACGTGACGGGAATCCTCCAAAAGCCGATGCTCGCCGCGGGTG
>JAUIME010000326.1 GCA_030433195.1 bacterium | reverse complement strand
CGCGAGCGCCCGTTCGAGAACGAGGAGCGCCTCGCCGTGTCTCCCGAAGTCCGACAACAGCACCCCGAGCCGCTTCAAGGCGCTTGCGACTCGATGGTCATCCGGGCCTAGGCTCGCCTCGAGTGCTTCCACCTTGGCTCGCGCGCGCGCGATGTCCGCCTCGGGAGAAGGCTGGTTCGGTGTTTCCGTTTGCGGCATCAGGGAGACGCCCGCAACGAGTAGGATCGCGATAAGGTGGGACATGTTCTGGTTCTCCAAGAGCCTTCGCAGCGTAGTCGGATCGGCCTTGCTTGGCAATGATTGCTTCGTTCGGCCGAGGTTTCGGCTGCTTGTAACTTGCTTGTAAACAGCAAGATATTCGTTTATTGGTGCGTTTTTGCCCCGGCTTGTCGAGGGAGTCGATCTCTGATTGGCGAGTGAATAGACGACCTGGAGAGGCCGTAGGCCCGAGGAACCTGAACATGCGACTTTGTGTGCTAGGATTCCGCAGTCGGATCCATGCGAGATCGATCGTCCCGTCGTTTCGACGACGAAACCCGCTTCGTGGGGAGCGACACGCGAGTCGATGGCCACTTGGGAAGAGTCCATACCGGGGCGAGAGCCGACGCCGCAAGATCGAGCGATCGAGCGCGAGGAGAGGCAGTCTCACGCATTCCTGCAAGCTCTCACCGCGGATGACCGCCAACTTCTCGATCGGGTTCGACGAGAGATGCGCCGGCTCAAACCGCATTTCTTCGTGGTCTTCAACGCATTGTTGGCGCACGGCGATCTTTGGGCTTCGGTCGACCACGACGGGAGTGTCGAACTCGAGCACAAGGTGTTCCATGGGTTCTACACGGAGATGTCGACGAAGCTCGGGATCACACCGAACGCCGTCAAGTATCGAGCGAGGGTTTCGCTCGAGTGGTTCGTGAAGCGAGCGCGCTTCCACATCGCGGATCGGAAGCGACTCCGATGAGTAGGCAACCCAAAGATCGATCGCGTGCGTCGCACGACGAGGCTCGTTCGCTCGATGACGTGCTCGACGAGCTCGAGGAGGCCGCCGACTCGGTCGGGCGCGGCGACCAGCCGACGACGGAGACGCACGATCTGCTGGCGGCGCTTTCCGAAGTGTTGCCTCCCGAGACCCTGACACCCGACGAGGTCGCAGCAGCCGAACGACAATGGCGGACAGAAGGTCGAAGCTTGCCTCAGCGACGTATCGTCCTCGCGGCAGCCGCGTTGTTTCTCGTGGTCACAGGGGTTTGGCTCGGAAGTCGCGATCGAAGTGGTGAGTTGTCGGTGGATCGGGAGCGCATCCTTTCTCGGATTCCTGATGGGCCGGCTCGTGAGTCGGCGGGCCGACTTTGGGCTATCGAGAGTGCCGTAGAAGATCTGACGTCTTTACGCGGCTTCGACGGGGAACTCGGCTACGAGCCACGTGGAGCCATTGGAAATCTCACCCCGACGTTTCGGTTTCCGGTTCGCGACGAGTCGCTCACGTATCGTGTGACGATCATCGGGACTGCGGATCGACGGATCTATGACGGGATCGCGGCAGGATTACTTCCCGGAGAAGCAGGACCCGTAGCGACATTCGAAGTTTCGCAGTCGAATCCGCTGGAGCCAGGGGAGTATGCATGGAGGAGCGAACTCGATTCCACGGCTCACCCCCGCGAGCCGAAAGCGATGCACCGGTCCGAGTCACGTCCACTCACGATTTTCGATCCCGTCGAAAGGGACGAGCTGCTGAACTTCGAATCGACGGGTATCCCTCACCTCGACATGCTCCTGCGTGCGGCCGTGCTCTCGAGTGCGGGACTCGCTACGGAGGCGAAGTCCATCCTCGAGTCGATGGACATCTCGTTGCTCAGCCAGCGCGAGCGGATCTTCCGAGACTTGCTCTTGCTCGAGGCGCGGTACTTTCGCGACGAGCCCATCGCGCAGACGGATATCGAGACGCTCCGGGCACGCCTCCAGCAGCCGGTGCGGTAGGTCAATCGCGCGGATTCGATCCGAGCGCGGCATACCGCTCGCCCCACGCGCGGAGTTCCTCGCGATCGAGGGCGGCGCCCGCGGAGTTCAAGCGATCGGGGTAGCCGCCGTAGCCGGTGCGGTCGACTTCGGCGCGGAAGCCTGCGACGAGGAACGCCGCTTCGTGGCCGACCGTGGAGGGCTCTTCGGTGGCGAACGAAGAGATCTCCTTTGCGACGGATGCGCAGGGCGTGGAGGAGTCGAAGAGCGCGAGGAGGTCGGGAAGGTCGTCGACTCGAATCCAACCTCGATGCGTGCCGTTGACGGTGTACATCGGTATACGGTGCGGGTCGTCGGCACTCGCGGCTCGTGCCGCCAAGAAGTCGAGGAACTCGAGCGGCCCTCGGTGCTGGAAGTCGAATGCGCCCGGAATCGTCGTGGGTGCCTCGAGTGTCGGTGGATCGGCGTCGAGCGCCATCGATCGGAACACGGGGTGAATACGCGACTCGGTCCCCACTTCGGACGCGTCATCGCTAGCGGCGTGCCCGCCCGGTTGCGCGGGCGTTGCTCGGCATCCACCGAGCACCAATCCGACAAGGGCCATGACCATGACGTTGCGAATCGGCAGGCTCATCCGTACCTCCTTGGTTCGACGAGAGAGGTGTTCGTTCGTCATGTCGACCAGAGTACCCGATGATTCATGGAGGCGACGTAACGCCTCTGTAACGAGAAGACAGGCTCACCTTGCGAATTCGCCGCACGCGGCAGAAGAGGCATGAGTGCATGAATCCGGAGCCAGGTTCCCGCAAGCGTTTCTCGGGGTGTTGTTCGTTCTGATCCTCGGTGTCTTCGCTTGGGTGTTGAGCCGTGATCGAGCACCGGTGAGCGCACCCGCGGCGGACCGGATGCGCTCGGGGGTCGCGGAGGACGCACGATCGAACGAGCCCGTGACGCAGCCGGGGGCGACGGAGCGATCAACGTCCGCCGCGCGGACGAAGGTGGCCGATGCCGCGGATCCTGGCGTCGCGGAGCATCGCACGAAGCTCGACCGCTCGAGTCTCGAGCTCGAGCCCCGGCAGGTCGATCGCCTCGAGCACGCGCTCCTGCCCCGGCACGAGGACACTCCCTCGTCGTGGCGTCGCTTCGGTTTGGCCACGCGTCTCGAAGAGATGACGAGCCGCGAGCGGCGTCGCGACGGCTCGTATGTGTATCGGCTCCCGTTCCCCGGTGTTTGGACGAGCACTTGGAACGTCGCGTACCGAACCGATGCGTTCGCAGTGGTAGAGCAACGGCTCGGCTCGTCGCTCGAGTTGGCCGTTCGAGACACGGATGTCGCGCAAGATTTCACGCACGTCCTCGATCGAGCGGCTGTCGACGAAGCGATGGGAATCCCGCGTCACCGCTGATTACGTGCGTCGATACGGCTGCAATTCCTACCGAGCGACAACGGAAGGATTTTCTCCCGCATCGTGTCTGCGCCGTGAAGAGAGGGGCCTCGGCACGCTCGGCCGGGTTGGCATGGCGGTTGCGCCCGGGGTTGAACGCAGTAGCGCCGACCGTTGCCCGGATTCGGGGCGACAGCGAGACGACCGCGCGCAACACCACCCATCGATTCGATATCGAGGAGGCGACATGAATCCCATCACCATCATCGACTGGAACGACTCGTTGGACGAGATTCGCGATCGTTGGGACAGCGCGATCCGGAAACCGGCCGAAGTCTCCATGGCGTTGGACACGTACGGGGACCTACCGGTCGAGATCGACGAGCGCGACGACAAGTTCGTCATCGAGATGGCCATGCCGAAGTTCCGGCGCGAGGAGATCGAGGTCAGCCGGCGTGAAGGCTTCGTCCGCGTGCGCGCCACTCGTCCGAGGTCGGCGGTGACGGACGACGTATCCGCCGGATCGGAAACCGTCGAACGCACGTTCCGACTCCCGAAGACGGTCGACATGGGCAGCCTCGTCAGTCGCTTCGGCGACGGCGTTCTCACGATCGACGTGCTGAAGTTCGCACCCCGGTAGCGTCTGCTGAGACGTCGCCGCATCGCGTGACCGAATTTGCGCGAAGAAGCGCGCCGCACTCGACGGCGCGGCGCGCTCGTGACGGCTCGGAGCGAAGGATGGGGTCGGTGTGGCTCAGTTGGCGACGCCGACGGGAACCTGGATGTGTAGAGGCTTGCCTTGGCGTACGACCGTGAGGTCGACGAGTCCGCCGAAGCCGCGCTCTTCCTTCGCGGTATCGAGGGTTTCTTGCGTGGCGGGTCGACCGTTGATCGTTCGGATCACGTCGTAGCGCTTGATGCCGGCCTTCTTCGCGTTGCCGTTGTCGACGAGGCGCGTGATCACGAGACCGGTCGATTGCGGGAGTTCGAGTTGGGCGCGGACGACGCTCGATGCGTGGTCGACGTAGACGCCGATGACCTTGCGACCCTTCGGCTCGGGCGGGAGCAGCACGGTGTCGATCACGTGGATGACGCCGTTCGAGCACTCGATGTCGTTCGCGATCACGAGCGAGTCGTTGATTCGGAGGCGACCGTCACGCAGCGCGATGGAGACGCCGGATCCCTGCAGGGTCTTCGCGTTCTTGGCCGCGAGTGCGTCCGTACTCGACACCGAGCCGGCGACGACGTGATACGTCAGGATCGACGTGAGCTTCGCGCGGTTGGCGGGCTCGAGCAGCGACGCCAGCGTCTCACGCGGGATCTTCGCGAAGGCTTCGTCGGTCGGTGCGAACACCGTGAACGGCCCGTCGCCGCGGAGCGTTTCGACGAGCTCGGCTTCGGTGAGCGCGGTGGCCAGGGTCTTGAAATTGCCGGCTGCGAGAGCCGTCTCGACGATGTCCTTGTCGGCGGCGACGGCGCGAGGCGCGAGGAGCGCGGCGACGATCGCGAGGAGGCTCAACGTACGGAGCATGGGCGCATTCGTGTTCATCGTAGGGTTTCCTTTCGGGTGCATGGCGAGGTCGCCATGGCGGTTTGCTCGAACGGGTTCTTCCCGGACCCCCCGGTATCGGGTCGAACGACGTGCCGCGCGCGGGTGAGTGCCGCGACGTCTGACTGAATGTCGCAGGACTCACGGGCGGTTTCGGCGAATCGGGCGGGCCGGATTCGTGGAATCTCGTCAAGTCGGTTCGGGAGCGACCGATAATCGACGACAACCTCCCTGCTCCGGATCCCATGCTCCTACGTCTCGCCCTCCGCCCTTTCTCGCTGCCGGCCCGCGCGGACTTCGACGCATGGCTCGCCGACGTGCTCTCCAGCACGTGGATCGTGCCAGGCGCCGAGTCGATCGCCATTCTCGCCGGGCTTGCCACGCTCGTCCTTGCGTTCGCCTACTACGGCATGCGTCGGGATATCGCTCTGCCTGTCCTGACGATCGCGCTCGCGGGCGTCGCGATTCTCGAGATGTTCTCGCTGCTGCCGGCCGCGACGGCGCTCGGGGGCAGCGCCGTCGAGCCGAAGCCCTCCGGGATGCCCCTCGGGCGCGCACTCTTCACGAGCGTGAGCGTCCTCGTGATGACGTTCGCCTTGGCACGGGTCTTCTTCCTGCAGCGAGATCGACGTTCGTCGAGTCGTCCGTTGCTCGCGACTTCCGCGATCGTCGTCGTGGCGGTCGCCCTCGCGATCTGGATCTACCGCACCGGCGCGCTGCTTCCCGCGACGCTCGAACGCGCCTCGCTCCGTGCGCCGTGGGACACGCTTCTGGCGATCTCGGGGATGGGCTTGCTCGTCATCTTCACGCTGCGGTATCACCGCCGCGATCGAGACCTCGTCTCGCGCGCTTTCGTCATCGCGCTGGTGCCTCTCGGGCTCAGTCATCTTGCGGGCACGTGGCTCGCTCCGCCCGGACTCGACGCGCCGATACGCATCGCTTCGTTCGACATGACCGTCGCGCGGCTCCTGCGCTTCGGCTCGTACGCGATTCCATTCGCGGCGATCGCGTTCCAGTTCGTGCGAACATTCGCCGAGCACGGAGACCAGGTGCGCACGATGGCGGAGATCCCGGACCGCCGCAACGAGAAGCTGCGCCGCGTCAACAAGCAACTCGAGATGCAGAAGGCGGAGCTCGAGGAAGCCAAGGCGCGCGTGGAGATCTCGAACCGATTCCTGCAGGAGCAGCAGCAGGAGCTCGTCGCGGCGCGACACGCGGCCGAGGCGGCGAGTCTCGCCAAGAGCGAATTTCTCGCGAACATGAGTCACGAGATCCGCACGCCGATGACCGGGATCCTCGGGTTTGCGGAAGAGCTGCTCGAGGACGATGATCTGTCGCGCGGCGAGCGCCGGCAGTTCTTGCGCACGATCCTGCAGAACGGCCACTACCTCATCGAGCTCGTCAACGAGATCCT
>JAUIME010000325.1 GCA_030433195.1 bacterium | reverse complement strand
CCTCGTGTCGGGCAAGATCGACTGCTACGCGGGCGATGCGGTGGTGCTCGCGACCGGCGGCTACTCGAACGTCTTCTACCTGTCGACTTCGGCGATGGGCTGCAACGTCACGGCGGCATTCCGCGCTTACAAGAAGGGCGCGCTGTTCGCGAATCCGTGCTACACGCAGATCCACCCCACGTGCATCCCGGTCTCGGGCGAGCACCAGTCGAAGCTCACGCTCATGTCCGAGTCGTTGCGCAACGACGGACGCATCTGGGTGCCCAAGAAGAAGGGCGACGACCGCGCCGCTTCCGACATCCCCGAAGGCGAGCGCGACTACTACCTCGAGCGCAAGTACCCGAGTTTCGGAAACCTCGCACCGCGTGACATCGCGTCGCGCAGCGCGAAGGAAGTGTGCGACGAAGGCCGCGGCGTCGGCGCGACGAAGCTCGGCGTGTACCTCGATTTCGCCGACGCGATCCAGCGTCTCGGCGAGCCCGTGATCCGCCAGCGCTACGGCAACCTGTTCCACATGTACGAGAAGATCACGGGCGAGAACCCGTATCGTCAGCCGATGCGCATCTACCCGGCGCCGCACTACACGATGGGCGGGCTGTGGGTCGACTACAACCTCATGAGCAACCTCCCCGGGCTGCACGTCGTCGGCGAAGCGAACTTCTCCGACCATGGCGCGAACCGCCTCGGTGCGAGCGCACTCATGCAGGGGTTGGCCGACGGGTACTTCGTGCTGCCGTACACGATCGGTCACTACTTCGCGACGGCCAAGAACGAACCCGTCACGACTTCGCATCCCGAGTTCGCGAAGGCCAAGCAGAGTGTCGAAGAAAACACGAAGCGCCTCCTGTCGATCAACGGGCGGCGCAGCGTCGATTCGTTCCACAAGGAGCTCGGCCGCTTGATGTGGGAACACTGCGGCATGGCGCGCAACAAGGCGGGGCTCGAGGAAGCGATCGCGAAGATTCCCGAGATCCGCGAGGAGTTCTGGAAGAACGTGCGCGTGCTCGGAGGCGGCGAGGAGTACAACACGTCGCTCGAGAAGGCGGGCCGCGTGGCCGACTTCCTCGAGTTCGGCGAGCTCATGTGTCGCGACGCGCTCGCGCGCGAAGAATCGTGCGGCGGGCACTTCAGGACCGAGCATCAAACGGCCGACGGCGAAGCCGAGCGCGATGACGAGAAGTTCTCCCACGTCAGCGCGTGGGAGTGGAAGGGCGTGGACAAGGCCCCCGAGCTGCACAAGGAAGAACTCGAGTTCGAGAACGTCGAGCTCGCTGTCAGGAGCTACAAGTAATGCGACTCACGCTGCGTGTATGGCGCCAGAAGAACGCGTCCGAAGCCGGCCGCATGGAGACGCACGAGGTGGCCGACGTCAGCCCCGACTCCTCGTTCCTCGAGATGCTCGACGCGTTGAACGAAGACCTCATCGCCGACGGCAAGGAGCCGATCGAGTTCGACAGCGACTGTCGCGAAGGGATCTGCGGCACGTGCTCGCTCGTCATCAACGGCATCCCGCACGGGCCCGAGTCGGGCACCACGGCGTGTCAGCTCCACATGCGCAAGTTCACCGACGGCTCCACGATCACGATCGAACCGTGGCGTGCGCGCGCGTTCCCGGTCGTGCGCGATCTCGTCGTCGACCGCAGCGCTTTCGACCGGATCATCCAGTCGGGCGGCTTCGTCTCCGTGAACACCGGGTCGGCGCAAGACGCGAACTGTCTTCCCGTGGGCAAGCCGGTCGCCGACGAGGCGTTCGACGCGGCTGCGTGCATCGGCTGCGGCGCATGCGTGGCCGCGTGCAAGAACGCGTCGGCGATGCTCTTCGTCTCGGCGAAGGTTTCGCAGCTCGCGCTGCTCCCGCAAGGGCAGCCCGAACGGCGTGCGCGTGTGCGCAACATGGTCGGCACGATGGACGCCGAGGGTTTCGGCAACTGCACGAACCAATACGAGTGCGAAGCCGTGTGCCCGAAGGAGATCAGCGTCAGTCACATCGCACGCATGAACCGCGAGTACTTCGCGGCCAGCGTCGTCGACTGAAAGCCCGCCATCCGATCGTCCTCGGCCGCTTGCGTCCGGCCGAGTGTTCGCGTTCTCAGCGCGGAGTCGTGCGCGGGAGGCGGTTGGCTCCGGTCTTCGGTGGCCTTGCGGCGGCAGGATCCGCGGCGTCGTTTCCGTTCGGAGATCCCGAGCCGTCTTCCGATCGTTCCTCGTCGATCGGCGGTTCGACAGGCGCCGACGGCGTCGCGGGCAAGCTCGCCTTCCCTTGCTCCTCGAGCGGATAGCCGTGACGGTCCTTGTAGGCTCGTAGCACGTCGGCGGTGGGGCCGACCTGCTCCACGCGGCCATTCTCGAGCCACACCGATCGCGTGCAGAAGGTCTCGATTTCGGTGAGGGTGTGAGAGGAGAAGACGACGGTCGTTCCGCTGTCGCGTTGACCCTCGAAGTACTCGTAGCACTTGTTGCGGAAGTGCTGATCGCCGACGGCGAGGATCTCGTCGAGGAGCAGCACGTCGGCGTCGACTTGGACGGCGACGGCGAAGCTCAGGCGCTGCATCATGCCCGACGACAGACGCCGCACCTCGACGTCGGCGAAGTCGGTGAGCTCGGCAAAGGCGAGAATCTCGTCGAAGCGCTCGCGGATCTCGGGGCGCGTCAAGCCCATCACCGAGCCGTAGAGGAACACGTTCTCGCGGACCGAGAGGCGCTGGATCATGCCGGTTCCGAGCTGCAAGAACGAGGCGATGGTCCCGTCGACTTCGAGGACGCCCGACGTGGGGGTGTAGATCCCCGCGATGAGGCGCATGAGGGTCGTCTTGCCCGATCCGTTGGTACCGATGACACCGAGTTTCTCGCCGGCTTCGACTTCGAGGTCGACGCTTTCGATCGCGCGGATCTCGGCGCGGCGCTGCGCCCCGGTGAGCGCGCCGTGGAGCTTCGCGAACAGCGAGACGGATCCCGCGTCGTCGAGGCGGAACGTCTTTTCGAGATCTCGGATTCGGATGCGCGACACGGTCAGAGCTTCTCCGCGAATCGGGGTTCGTAGCGCTTGAACAACACGAGGCCGGCGGCGGCGAAGAGGACCCCGAACACGAGCGTGTACGTCATGCCGAGCAGACTCGGCATGCGCCCGTCGATGAGGATCGCGCGCGTGAAGCCCATGATCTGCGCGAGCGGATTGCATTGGAAGAGAATCCGCTGCCACTCGTGCGAGAGGATCGCGGTGGTGTAGAAGATCGGCACGCAGAAGAAACCGATCCGCAGCACGATGCCCCAGATGCGTTCGATGTCGCGCACGAAGACGCGCGTGAGGGCGAGGAAAAGGCCGACCCCCACGATCAGCAGCGCTTGCAGCAGGATCACGATCGGCAGCGCGAGCCACGCCATGTGCGGTGTCAGCCCGTTCGCGAACACGAACACGAACAGCACGCCGATCTCGAGCACGAACGACATCAGCACGGTCCCGACGTCGCTGATCACGAGAATCTCACGCGGGAACGCCACGTTGCGCACGAGCCCTTCGCGACCCGTGATGCTGTTCACCGTTTTGGTCGTCGCGGTGGAGAAGAACGACCAGTGGATGATTCCGATCAAGAGGTAGATCGTCGGATGCGGGATGTTCTCCTTCAGGCGGCTGCTGAAGAGCATCGACAGCACGAGAAGGAGCAGCATCGGATGCAGCAGCGTCCACACGAAGCCGAGCAGGCTCCCTTGGTCGCGCAGCTTGAAGCCGCAGATCGTGAACTCCCTCAGGAGATTGGTGTAGCGTTGGGCGCTGAGCTGCACCGTGGCGTCTCCTGAGATGCGGGGGGATTCGGTTCGTTCGCGGGCGCGCCGGGATCGACACCGACTTGACCGCGCAGATGGTCGCGCAGGATTTCCGCGTTGCGTTCGAGATCGTCTCCCATCTCGAATCGGTAGCCGGGGACACGCCACGCCGTGCGAAGCATCGACAGGGTCCGGCCGATCACGATGCGCAACCGACGCGCGACGCCGGCGGGACTCAGTCGCAAGAAGTACGCCTTCGTCTGCGGAAAGTCGGAGCCGGTGACGGCGTTGCGGAACAGCGCCGCGAAGTGTCCGAAGAAGCCGAGGCGACGGATGCCGGGGACGGAACCGCCGAGGCGTCGGCAATGCAGGACCGCTGCGAGCGGGCGCGCGTCGTCGACGCGAGGCAGGATCCGGTCGATGTCGAGGATTGCCTTCGGCGGATGCTTGGTGCGTGAAATGGGGATCACGCGCACCGGCGGCGGCGGCCACGGAAACGCGGCGCCTTGCGTGAGGCGCGGCGGCAGCGGGAACGGTCGCACGTGCCCGGCGCGATCGATGATCGGGATCTCGTCCGAGAGCCACTTCACGTCGGGGCACTTCATCATTTCGAGGCCGAGGCTCGTTTTGCCGCATCCGGATCCCGCGAGCAACAGCACGGCGCGCTGTTCGATCGAGAGCGCGAGTGCGTGAACGCGCCGCAGGCCTTTGCGATCGAGGTGTTCGCCGACACGACTCAGCACGAGCAAGTACGCGACTTCGTGGAGGTATTGCGCGTTCTCGCTGTAGACGTCGCCGTGATCTTCGGCGAAGTCGTACACGGTGAGCGCACGGCCGTGGTGGTCGACGTAGCGCTTCGGACCGACACGGTACGTCGTGTTGTTCGTCGTGCGAAACAGCGCGAGCGTGCCGAGCGGGATGTCCTCCCACGGAGGGGTGCCGCGATGGAACGTCAGCTCGATGTCGGGCGCCTGCGAGGTCGTCGTTTCGAAGAAGCGGAAGTCGTGGGCGATCGACTCGACCACGGAGTCGCAACGGGACTCGATACGGACCACGACCCCGTAGATGTCGAAATGCGCGATCATGTCTCCACCGAAGGGGAGTGCGCACGGCGCTCCCGGCGAGGGAGTTATCGGCCCTCGCGCGCTTCGCTCTTGAAGGTTTCTCTCGCCAGGCAGCCGCGCAGAAAACCGGCCGTCCAGGCCGTGATTCCGAGCGCGACGATCGGGCTCACCGCCAAAAAGCGTGGCAGTTGCTTGCGGTTCGATCGCGCGACGCGTGTGGCGACGCGCCAGAAACGCCACGGTGCGAGAGCCGGCACGAGGATCGGCCAGCGTGCGATCCAGGCACCCGGCAGGGCGATGCGTCGGCGGATGCGCGCCGAGCCTTCGCCGAGGGCGAACTGGCGCGCCAGCGAGTGACGAAGGCCCGTGCGGTTGCGGTGCGCGATCCGGGCCGAGGGCTCGAAGCGCACGGTGTAGCCGTGATCGCGCAGCGTGTGTCCGAACACCATGTCCTGCCCGGTGCGCGAGTCGTCGAAGCCCTCGGTCTCACGGAAGACGGTCGCGGGGAGGCTGAGGTTCGCCGTCGCCGCGAAGTGGACCGTGTGCGGCTCGAGGCCCGGGAATGCGTTCGAGAACTCGAGGAACCACTCGGCCGTACCCACGAAGCTCTCGGGCGTGCCGTTGTCGATCGACCCCGCGACGACGGGCGTCTCGCGCTCCTCGCCATGCACGCGGCGGATCGACGCGATCCAGTCCCGGGCGGCGATGCAGTCGGCGTCCGTGAACGCGAGGATCGACCCGCGCGCGCGGGCTGCCCCGAGATTCCGGCCGATGCCCGCGTGGGTTCGCTGTTCGAGGCGCACGAGCTCCACGTCGGGGAACTCGCTCTCGATCAGATCCGCGGTCCCGTCGTCGGAGCTGTCCACGACGATGATCTCGAGCGCGGGCGACTCCTGCTCGACGAGCGAGCGGAGGCAGTCGAGAATCGTACGGCGCGAGTTGTACGAGGGGACGACGACGGAAACGCCGGCGTCGTGGCTCGTCGGTTGCGGGGTCATCGGGCGCCTTCCCGGGACAGTCGTTCGCGGCGGTGGATCGACGGGCTCGTCCGGGGCGCCTTCCGGGGAAGGGGCGCCGGCGGGGCCTCGATGAGTATCGAACCCCCGCCGGTCGTGACTTGATCGACAGATAGGCGGTCGTCGGCCGCTCGTGGACGAATCGCCCCGGCGGCCGCCGTCGCCCGACCGATTACCGCTCGGTCGCCTTGCGCAGCTCGGGCCGCTCGCGCGATTCCCACTCGGCGACGTCGGCGAGCAGCACCTCGATGCCCTTGTCGAGCTGACGATCGGTGCCGCCGGGGAGCTCGGCCGGCGCGGGCCACACGACGTGGTGCGGCTCGCAGCCGTTCAGCTCCATGTCTTCGCCGTCGTCGCGCAGATACCAGCCGCGGAAGGGCAGGCGCAGGAAGCCCGTCCCCATGATGCTCGTACCGCCCGTGCTGATGACGCCGCCCGCGGTCTTCACGCCGACGACCTGGCCGCGTC
>JAUIME010000324.1 GCA_030433195.1 bacterium | reverse complement strand
GGCCCATCGCAGGAAAAGGATGGTCCCCAACGCTGCGATGCCCATTCGTGGGTCGTCGGTGGGGTCTGCGTTTACACCAAACCGAGCCGCCTTGTAGAAGAGCCTTTCTGATCTGCGCGAGCGATGTAGTTCACCCATTGCGTTGACTTACCTATGAACCCTACCCCGCCAATGTCGCGCAACAGCGCGGCATCGCCCCGCGTCCGGAACGAGTCGGTCTCGCGCGAAGCGAGCGTGATCGATGGCGGGAGACTCCCCGTACGATCGAGGTCGTGAGGGGCCTCGCCCACGAGGTCCTCGACGAGCTCGCGTACGAGCACCGGAAGATCGATCTCCTCGTCGTGAAGCCGGTCGACGCGCGTGAATCGAAGGAGCTCGCTCACGAGATGATCGAGCTTGCGACTCGCCCCGACGACACTCTCCGCGTAACGCTCGACGTCCCCCGTGCGCCCCTCTCGGACGCGCTCGATGATGAGGCTACCGAAGCCCGCGATGCCGTTCAGCGGGTTGCGGATCTGGTGCGCGAGGACCGAGGCCATCTCGCCCATTTCGGCCATGCGGTCCCGCTGCGCGAGCGACTCTTCGAGCTCGCGCTGCGTCGTGACGTCGAGGATCATGCGCATGGCGCCGCCAGCGCCGGCATCGCGATCCCGCAGCGGTGTCGTCGCCACGCGCAGCCGGCGCGTGCCGCCGTCGGCGAGCGCGACCGTGATCTCGCGCGCGGATCCGTCACGCTCGTCGCACGGCGCGAACACGGCGTTGCCGGCCGCGTCGACGAGTTCGTTCTCGGGCCGACCGACTCCCGCCGACGGCGGAATCGCCAGCATCGCCTGCGCGGCGGGGTTGATCGTACGCACGATCCCGTGAGCGTCGATCGAAACGACGCCGGCCGGCATGCTCTCGAGCAGCGCATCGAGTTCGGACACCGTGCGTCCGAGCTCGTCGTTCTTCCGCTCGAGCTCGAGGTCGATACGCTTCTTCTCGCGCTCGAGGTCTCGGTAGGCGCGTTCGAGGCACTTCGCGGTCTCGTTGAAGTTCGAGATCGCGTCCTCGAGCCAACGCACGTCGATCCCGGCCATCTGCGGGTCGCTCATCGGGCTTCCCCCTCTTCCGTGCTCGCGGAAGCGGCGGATGCCGCGCGATCGCTCGCGATGCTTCGTTCGAGGGCGATCGCTCGTCGTGCGAGGGTCGCCACGTCTGCCCATCGACTCTCCGGATACTCGGTGAGGAACGAGCCGTACGCGACCTCGGCCTCCTCGAGCTCTCCCGCACGCTCGAGGCACACGGCCGCTCGGTAGATGGCCCAATCGACGTCGAGCACGCCCTCCGGTGCGCGCGCGATCTCGTATCCGGCGCGCGCGAGATCGAACTCGCCATGCTCGAAGAGCAGATTTGCGAGCGTGATCGGATAGCGCGCCTGCCGGACGGCCTCGACGTCGAGTCGAGCGAACGCTTCGATCGTCCGTGGTTCTTCGTCGCCCGCTGCCGCCTCGGCCTCCGCGGCGGCCGCACGCGCCTCTTCGGTCTCGGCCGCAGCGACTCGCGCTTCGGCCTCGGCTCGACGCGCGGCTCGGCGTTCGCGATCGAGCGCTTCGGCCTCGAGTCTCCGCTCACGCGCGGCGAGGTAGGCCCTCTCGAACTCGATGGACAGTTCCTCTTGATCGCGCGGATCGTGAAGCAGCGAATCGAGCTGCTCGGCGTCGAGGCGTTCCCCGTTCTTCAAGGCTTCGCGAATCTCTTGGAGGCCGCTCAAACGAGACGCATAGGCATCTCGGAGCGCGATCGCGAGGTCGAGCGAACCGCTCCACTCGGTCTCCTCTCGCGCCGCCGCGAGGTCGACATCGACCGCCGAAGCGTGCACTGCGGCGCCCTCTTCCGTCGCGATCGCCGGCACGGGCGTGCCAGCGTCTTGCGTCGACGAGTGACGCGGCGGCTGGCCGCCGGCCGGTCGTGACGTCGCAACCACCGCGAGCAGCGCGGCAGCGAGCCACGCGAACCATCGCATCGACCGTCTCATTCGCCTTCCTCTCCTGATTCGGCGTCGTTTTCGTCTTCGGGCGTCGGGAGCGGACGTCCCGTGTAGAGCTCGAGTGCGTCCTCGAAGCGCTCCAACGCGACGAGGCAGCGCCCCGCCGCGAGATCGAGTGTCGCGCGCGCGCCGGCGTCCTCGGGAATGAGCGAGGTCGCCATCGAGTGTCCGGCGGCCGTGTCGCCCTGCGCTTCGAGAATCCTCGTCAGTGCGAGCGTGGCTTCGAGCTCATGCGCTTTGTCCGCGCGCGCGGTCATCCATGCGCGGCGCGCTTTCTCGAGGCGTCCCAATTCTTCGTACGCGAGGCCGAGGCGTCGCGCGACCGCGGTCGGCTCGCTCGCACCGGGCGCATAGCGCTCGAGCACGCGAATCGCTCGTTCTTGCATCCCGGAAACTTCGAGAGCGTCGGCCCACAGCGAGACGTTTCGCCAATCGGCCGGGTCGGCCGAATAGGCACGCTCGGTCGCGAGAAACGCGTCGGCCGTACTCCCACGACCATCGAAGGCGCGTGCCGCGAGACGCCACGCGCGCGCCTGCGAGGCAGCGCTCTCGAAAGCCGCCTCGTCGAAGAACGACGTGATCGACTCGAGCGCCGCGTCGTCGCGACCGGCCTCCACGGCCACCGTGGCACTGGCCAGATGAAGATCGGCTCGCACGGCGGGATCCTGCTCGTGCGCGAGCGCATCGCCGTAGCTCGCTCTCGCGTCGTCGAGGCGTCCGGTCGCTTCGTAAGCCTGTCCCAGAAGTCGATGGACGCGCGCGGCCTGAGGCTCCGCGAGCTCGTTCTCGAGCAGGAGCTCGAGCGCGCGCCCCGCGATCACCGAGTCGCCCTCGTCGAGGAACGAGCGCGCGATCATCTCGTACGCATCCGTGAATCGGGGATCGCCCGGATGGCTCGCCGTGAAATCCGTCAGGTAGAAGCGCGCCTTTGCGGGCTCGTCATTCGCGAGGTGTGCCTTCCCGAGCGCGAGCTTCGCCTCGGCGAGCCCTTCCTTGGGAGCATCGATCCCGAGGATCATCCGATACTGCGAGATCGCGTCCCCGTACATGCGATCCCGCATGTGAAGGTCACCGATCTGCTTGTACGCTCGCCACGCGTCGGGCGCTCCCGGATACCGCAGAAGCGCGCGACGGAGCATGCGGATCGCGGTGGCCTTGCGTTCGGGCCACGTGACCGGCTCGGAGACCTCCGCCCGTGACTCGAGCGTCACGCGCCCGCCTCTCACGTGGGGGTCGAGCCCGTACGCACCGCCGAGGTACTCGAGCAGATCGTCGATCGTGACGTCGTCGAGATCGATCGTCGGCGTCCGCGACTCGAGCGCCTCGCGGAGCTCGTCGGTCACTTGGAACTCGATCCCGACGGTCTCGGCCACTCCACGGAAGATCCGGTCGAGCGATCCTCGCGTCGAGCGCACGCGATACCGTCCCTCACCGAGCGATTCGATTCGCGGGTCCTCGTTCGATTCGCCTTCGCGCGCACTCGCGACGTCGGCAGCGATCGTCGTCGCGACGAGCGCCATGACTGCCATGGCGAGCGGGCGAAAGAGATCGAAGAAACGTGCCGGAATCACAGGCCGCCTCCTTCCTCGAGAGGCGCCTTCATGGCCTCGCGATAGTAGAGGTCCGCAATGCGGAAGTAGGTCGTCGCGGCCTGGCCGTTCGGGAGTCGCGCGGATCGACAGAGTCGCAGGTAGTACGCCTCTCGGGCCGCGTCGAAGTCACCCTGCTTCCGGAGACGATCGCCCGTCTGCAACAGGTCGCGCGCCAACGTTCCCGCGTCCATGCCGCCGGCGGCCTTGCGCTCGGCTTCGGCAGCGAGACGCTCCCGGTGCACCTCTCGGAACGAGTTGGCGTAGAAGATGTAGTTCAGGACGCGCTCGCGCTCGCTGAGGCTCTGTTCCGCCTGCAGGTACAGACGTTCGAGCTCGGCGTCGTCACGCGTTTCGCCGGACGACGGGTCCGACGTCACGTCGGTTTCGTCGCGAGATGCGGTCTCGGCTCCTCCTTCGCGGCTCGCCGAGCGGCTACTACGCGACGCCACGGCCATGTCGCCGGTCGCGTCCGTCGCGGCGCTCGCATCGACATCGGGATCGGCGGCGTTCGCCTGGTCCAACTCGCCCGGCGACGGCTCCGCCGACGTCTCGCTCTCGGCCGGAGTCGTCGACCGCACGAGATGCAGCGCGATCGTGTTGTAGATGGAGAGAGCGATGAGCACCACGACGGCGCCCGCGAGCAGACGCGGGTCGTTCCAACCCAGCCGCTTGCCTTCGCCCTTCGCCTTGGCGCTCTCGTCCTTCTTCTCGGTCTTGTCCGCGCTCATCGCGCCTCCTCTCGATCGACTCGCCCGCTGTCGGCGGGAGCCTGCCAGAGCAGCTCCCGTAGCGCGCGTTCGTCTCGTCGTTCACGCGTGTCCGCAGGATCGACGTCGGGCGTCGCGGACGAGTCCGCTCCGTCCTTCGCCACCGAATCCGCGTTCGACGCATCGCTCGTTTCGACGTCCTCGACGGCTGACGACTCCTCGTGAGCCGCATTGCGCTCGACGGCTTCGGCGAGCACCGAGAGCCGGAACGGCTTCTGAATGAAATCGGTCGCTCCCATCCGCATGGCGCCGATCGCGAGCTCGAGGGAACCGTAGCCCGTGATGAACACCACTCCGATGGCCGGGTCGCGGTCACGGATCGATCGCGCAAGGCTCAGCCCGTCGTCGCGTCCCAGTCGGATATCCGTCACGAGGACGTCGAAGCGCTCCCCCTCGAACACGGCCAGCGCGCCCGGAACGTCGCCCGCTTCGCGGACCCAATGACCGCGCATGCGCAACGAATCGGCAATGGCCTCGCGGAGGCCCGCCTCGTCGTCGACGAGCAAGATGCGAAGCCCCGTCATGGCGCCCCCTCGCTCGTCGCCGCATCAGCGATCGGAAGTACGAGCTCGAACCGGCCGCCGCGCTTCGCGACGGCCCGCAGATCGCCGCCATGGACGCGTGCGATGCGACGGCTGAACGGCAAGCCGAGCCCCGTACCCGCAGGCTTCGTGGTCACGAACGGTTCGAAGATCCGCTCGGCGAAGCCGCTCGCGATTCCCTCGCCGTCGTCCTCGAAAACGACGCGCACGTCGTCGCTCTCACCCGCCTCGAGGAACACGCGCACGCGTCCCTCGCCCTGCGTCGATTCGGCCGCATTGCGGATCAGGTTCGAGACCACGCGACCCAGGAGCTCCGCGTCGATGTCGACCTCGCAACGCTCGACGCGCCGATCCGGCGCATCGCTCGTCGGATCGAGTTCGATCGAGCAATCCGGGAACGACGCGCGCTCCCCGTCGAGGACGTCCTCGAGAAACGTGACGAGTCGATGACGCGCGAGCTCGGGCCGATGCGTCGACGCGAAATCCACGAGCCGATCGACGACACCCGAGAGCCGGTCGACATCCGCCAACGCACGGTCGACACAACGCCGCCGCGGATCGTGTCCGTCGAGCTGATCCCGCAGCAGTTCCATGTTCGCGGAAACGGAGAGCAGCGGGTTGCGGATCTCGTGCGCGATCGTCGCCATGGCGAGCGGCGCGCTCCATACGAGATCACTCGGGTCCGAGGCCTTGCCTCGTCCGTGCGTCTCGTTCTGGGATGTGACGACTCCGGTCATGGTGCTGCTTCCTCCGTGACAACGCATCGCGGTGCGACCTCTCCCGGAGCAACCGCCGGGCCGAACCTCGTGCCGCGATGCCCTACAGCTTCGGCATCCGCGCGCAGCCTCTTTCGACACGCGAACTTCGGGGGATCTTCGAGACGTCCCGCAGTCCGCGCGTTCGTCGTCTGCTCTCGGGAGTCGGGCGTCGAGTGCCGTGATTCCCAACAGCTTGTCGGAGAATCGGTCGGGAGGGGTTGAGGGGTTTCACGACAATCCGAGCGCGAAGACCCGCTTGGAAACGACGAACCGATCCGGCGCGCGACGGAGCACGCGAGGGCAGACGGATTCCACGCGAGAACGCATGGGGAAGAAAGGAGCGCGAGGCGAACCGCTCAGGTCTGGATCGAGTACTCGCGCAGCTTGTGATAGAGCGTCGAGCGATTGATCCCGAGCATGCGCGCCGATCGGCTGATGTTGTTCTTCGATCGTTGGAGTACTTGCTCGATGAGCGTCCGCTCGGCTTCGCGAATCGTCGGCTCTTGAAGCGACAGTACCCACTCACCGATCTCCTGGGGTACCTGCTTCCAGAGGCCGAGATGGTTCTCCTGGATGACGGTCCCGGGAGTCTGGATCACGGCGCGCTCGATCGTGTTTCGAAGCTCGCGCAC
>JAUIME010000323.1 GCA_030433195.1 bacterium | reverse complement strand
GATGTCGTCCGCGCCGCGCTCAGGACGACGAGCCGGGCTTCGGTTCGTCGGGTTTCGGCTCGTCGCGCTCGCGGTGTCGCTCGGGATCGCGCTCGTCGTGGCCGAGATCGCGATCCGTCTCGTGCGCCCGCAGGTGTCCGCGTTCACGGGTGCGGGGATTTACGCCCCGCACCCCGAGCTCGGACACGTCCTGCGGCCGAACCTCGACCCGTCCTCGAATCCCGCGCGCATCGGCACGAACTCCGTCGGATTTCGCGATCGTGAGTACCCGATCACGAATGAACGCGGCGCGCTGCGGATCGTCGGCATCGGCGACTCGTTCACGTTCGGCGCGGGGCCCGTCGAGGACAACTACCTCGACTTGCTCGAAGACGATCTCGCCGACGACGGCATCGGCCCGGTCGAAGTGCTGAACGCCGGCGTCGCCGCGTACAACACGCGCCAGTCCGCGGTGCATCTTCGCGAGTTCGGTCTGCGGTTCGAGCCCGATCTCGTCACGCTCGGCTTCTTCGTCGGCAACGACATCGAGGAGAACGAGTCCGACCCGATGTTCCGTGTCGTCGACGGCGAGCTCACGGATCCGCAGCGGCGTCCGGGACGGGTCGAGCGTCTCCTGTCGCGGTCGCATCTCGTCCGGCTGCTGCGCGCGGCGTTCGCGGGCGTCGTCCGTGCGGCCGAGAGCACGCCGCCACCACGCGCCGGGCTCGACGGCTTCCTCGCGATCGAGCGGCAGCGCATGGAGATCTGCCGCGTCCCGCCGCGGCCCCGTATCGAGCGCGGTTACGCGGCGACCGAAGAGCGCCTGCTCGCCCTGGCCCGCGACCTCGAACGACGTGGTATCGCGTTTCTCGTCGTGTTGATCCCCGACGAGTTCCAGGTGGACGAAACGATTCGAAAGGCAGCGCTCGACGCGTCCCCGCCGAGCTCGAACCCGACGGTAACCGGCGACCCCGAGCATGTCTTCGATTGGGAGGTTCCGCAGCGGCGTCTCGCCGCGTTCCTCGAAGACCACGGCATCGCGCACCTCGATCTGCTCCCCGCGCTTCGCGACGGACGCAAGACCGGCAGCGTCTACCTGCCCCGCAACACGCACCTCGACCGCCGCGGCAACGCGATCGTCGCCGAAGCGATGAGGGCGTGGATTCTCGAGAATCTCGCAGAGCTACGGGGGCGCCACTGACGCTCGCTCACTGCGGGGCGAGCTTCGGCTCGATCTTGCGATGCACGGCGTTGCGGTAGCGCGCGACCGTGTCTTCGGGGGTCCCGTCGTGAACGAGTTGCCCCTTTTGAAGCCAGATCGCCCGCGTGCAGACGCGCTCCACGAACGCGAGGTTGTGCGTGACGACGACGACAGCCTGCGCGCGCGTGATCATCTCTTGGATCTTCGCGGCGGCTTTGCTGTAGAAGTCGGCGTCGCCCGCGTTCATGGCTTCGTCGATGATGAAGACGCTCGGCCGCAGGATCGCGGCGACGCTGAAGCCGAGACGAGAGCGCATGCCGTTCGAGTAGTTCTTGACCGGCTCGTCGATCCACTTGCCGATCCCCGCGAACTCGACGATCTCGTCGAACAGTTCGCGAATACGGCGCTTGGGCATCCCGAGCATCATTCCGTTACGGTAGACGTTGTCGCGGCCGCTGAGCTGCGGGTGGAAGCCCGTTCCGAACGTCAGCAACGCCGTGATCTCTCCGTCGACCCGTAGCGAACCCTTCTCGGGCCGCAAGATCCCGGCGAGCGTCTTGCACAGCGTCGTCTTGCCCGCGCCGTTGGGACCGATCACCCCGAGGATGTCGCCCTCGTGCAGCGCGAAATCGACGCCGCGCAGCGCCCAGTGGTCCTTGCGCTCTCGCCGCCGCTTCCCGTTCTCGTCGGTTTCCGTCACGCGAATCCGATAGCGAACGCCGAGCCCCTTCGCCTCGACGACCACGCGCTCGCCGACGTCGGCCTTCGTCTCGTGCAGCTCGGTCGTGATGCGCTTGGGTCCGGTCGCGGGCTTGGGCGGCTTCGGAAACGCGGCGCGATAGGCCGCGAGCACGTCCGCCGGCAGTCCGTACACGCGCACGGCCCCCTGCTCGATCCACACCGCCCGCGAGCAGACACGCTCGACGAACTCGAGCCTGTGCGTGACGACGATCACGAGCTTGCACGTTGCGATGACCTCTTGGATCTTCTTCGACGCGCGCTCGAAGAACTCGAGATCGCCGACGCTGAGCGCCTCGTCGACGATGAGCACGTCGGGTTCGAGACACGCCGCGACGCTGAAACCCAACCGCGCGCGCATTCCCAGGGAGTACGTCTTCATGGGCTGTTCGATGAACTCGCCGATGCCCGCGAAGTCGACGATCTCGTCGTAGAGGTCGGCCACGCGCTGCTTGGTCATCCCGAGCATCATGCCGGCGCGGTAGACGTTCTCCCGGCCCGTGAGGCGAAGATCGAAGCCGGTGCCGTAGGTGAGGAGCGCGCTGACCTCGCCGGCCACACGGACCGACCCCTCGTCGGGACGCAGAATGCGCGTCAGCACGCGGCACAGGGTCGACTTTCCGGCCCCGTTGCGGCCGATCACCCCGACGATTTCCCCGGACGCGACCGTCAGATCCAAACCGCGCAGCGCCCAATGCTCTTCACGGCGCAGCTTGCCGCGGATGAGGTTCTGCACGCGTGACTTCACGTCGTCGCGGCCGCTGCCCATGCGGTAGCGCACCCCGACGCCTCGGCACGCGATGGCCGTCTCGCGCTGGGCGGGCGCTGCGATCTCGGGCCGGAAATCGTCGAGCTCGTGCAGTCCCACGTCATCTCCTCGTGTTGCCAGGCGTCGCCGGGCGTGCTTCAGATCGCCTTGATGATCCGGTGCTCCGCCCGGCTGTAGTGCCGCAGCATCACCGCCACGACGAACGCCGACGCCGCGCCGATCGCCGCGAGCATTCCGAGCTCCGGCGTGCGGTTCTCGAGCAGCACGTCGCGGTACGCCCTCAGCACATACGCCATCGGATTGGCATCGAGGATCCACGGCATCGTCTCGCGCACGCGGTCCTCCGTCCAGATCACGGGCGACGCGAAGAACCAGATCCGCAGCAGGTGACCCGTCAACGTCTCGATGTCCCGCACGAAAACGCAAAAGAACGCGAGCGGCAGCGCGACGGCGAGCAGCAGCAGCATCAGCAGGCCGACGATGAACGGCAGCCACGCGGGGTCGGAGCCGGGGATCACCGCGAACACCACCGCGAAGCCCGCGATGACGAACAGCCCGAAGCCGAAGTTGAAGAGCTGCGTCATGACGGCGCCGATCGGGAAGATCGCCTTGGGGAGGTAGACCTGCGTGATCACGCCCGCCTGCCCCACGATCGATCGGGACGCCGTCTGCACCGTCGAGCTCAGCCATCGCCAGACGATCATGCCGATGACGAGGTACATGCCGTACCACGAGCCACCGTCGCGGCCGAACACGCCGACGACGATGAAGTAGTAGATGAGCACGCCGAGCAGCGGATCGAGCAGCCACCAAAAATACCCGAGCACGCTCGCCCGATGCTGCGCCTTCAGGCCCGACGTGACGAGATACGTGATCAGATCCCGTCTCCGGCCCAACTCCCGCAAGTATCGCTTCATGGCCACTTTCGCAAGATTCCTCGAGTCAGGAGCCGAGATCCGACTCCGGTCTGGACTATCGGCAATCTCGGCGCTCGGGATTGACGGGAGTTTCCGATGCGATTTTGGCTTCGCCTGGCGGCACCGATCGACCGATAAGCCGGACGAACTCGACCGGAGGGCGGGTTCTGATCTGTGCGGTCGCAAGACCGTGGACTCGCCGGGATTCCGGAAACGAGGAAGCCATGGATCGGCTTTGGAATGACTTGCTCGAACCGCTCTGTCGCGCGATGCGGCCCGAGATTCTCGCGCACGTGGGCGCGGATCGCGGGGGCGTCGAAGCCGGCCTCGAGCGCTATGCACACGAGAACGGCGCGCGGCTGCACCGCATCGAAGCCGATCGCACCGGCGCTCCAGGTCAGGCCCCGGACGCCCCCCGGTCGCTGGGATTCACCGATCATTCGGGCCTCGCGCTCAATGCGCTGGCCCGCCTCGAGGCTTGCGATTTCGTGGTGCTCGACGGCGATCCGAACTGGTTCACGGTCACGCAGCAGCTTCGCTTGCTCGAGCGACGATCTTCGCGAGACGGCCGCCCCTTCCCTCTCGTCGTCGTGCGGGAGACCGGCAGCCGCTACGCCCGACGAGACGGCTACCGCGATCCCGAACTGATTCCCGAAGCCTACCGGCAGTCGTACGAACCACGGACGCGCCGCGAGCCGACGACCGACGATTCGCCCGAGTCGTCATCCGCGGATCGACAGGTGCCGTTCGTCGCGCGCGGCGAGTCGTGCAATGGCAACGGCGTCCTCACGGCCGTCGAAGACTTCCACGCGCATGTCGAATCACGGCTCGAGCTTCTCACGATCCCCGGCTTCGGTGGCATCACGATCCTCGCCCCCGGGCCCGATCACCCGAAGGCCGAGGCCCTCGGCGAAGTCCTCGCGAGGATGCTTCCGCCTTCGCGCCTCGTGGCGTGGATGGAGGCGATCGAGAACGCCCGCGCGATCGCAGCGGCCGAATCGACCTCGCTGAAAACCGCGATGCCGTACCGTCGTGCGCGGATCCGCGCACGATGGGACCGCGCGTCGCGGGAACGCGCCGAGGCCCTCGAAACGACGCGCGAACGCGACGAGACGATCGCAAGCCTTCAAGCACGCGTCGCCGAGCTCATGAGCGAGAAGCACCGACTCGGAGCCGAGCTCGCGCTCGAACGAGAGCGCGCGGCCGAGCGAGCCGAGACGTGGGCTCGCGAGCGCGATCTCTTGCGCCAAGCCGTGGACGAACGCGCCCGATACGCACGAGAAGAACACGACGCCCGCGACCTCTACCAACGCGAGCTCGAAGAGAAAGAAGACGAAGTCCGCACGCTCACCTCGCTCCTCGAAGAGGGAGACGGCGCACTCCAGCAACTGAGCGCACGACTCGTGTCGATGGAGCGCGGAATCGAGACGGCGCTCGACACCTCGGACCCTACGTCGAGAATCCGACAGGCGACGAGCTCGACGGAAGCGGATCCGCCTCGCGACGATGCGGCGACGAACGAACCGAGCGCGGCTCCCGACGAGCGCGTACGCCGCCTCGAACGGTTGATCGACGAACATCGATCCACGATCCGCCGCGAAGGCATCCGCGGTTCGCAGTTGTCGTCCGAGCTACGCCACATGGACCGCAACTTGAACACCGTCGTCGACTGGTTCGACCGACTCGAGTCCAGCCTCTCTCGACTTCTCGGCAGCAAGCGCTGGAAGATCGGCAATCGCATCGGAGACGTCCACCGGCGCATCCTCCGCGGATCGGAGTTCGACGTCGCGGACTCGATCGGCGATGTCCTCGCCGACTATCGCCAATGGCGCGCCACCCACGTCTCCGGCACGAAGATCCTCCGACTCGACGACGAGACGACGACGCCGGTCCCCGGCCTCGGCGATCACACGAACGTCGCGCTCTACGATCGGACGAGCGGCGAGATCCGGATCAAGTACGCGCTCGCGAGCGGCGAAGCGGACGAGCGTTTCCGATTCGAAGCCGCGCCGAACGGAACCCCGATCGCGGGAGCCATCGAGTCCGGACACCCGTCGACCTTCGGCTTCTACGACGCCGAGCGCTCGGAGTTTCTTCTGCGCCGGGATCCGGGAAGCGGCGCGATGGACGTCGCCGTCCGATTCGGGCAACGGGAGCGTGGTTGGATCCCGCTCCTCGGCGACTGGAACGGCGACGGACGGCAGACGATCGGGCTCTACGATCCCGAGCGATCGCGCTTCATGCTGCGCAACACGCTCGAACCGGGGCTCTCGGACATCGAGTTTCGGTTCGGACCGGCGGGCTCCGGCTGGCTTCCGCTCGTCGGTGATTGGGACGGCGATGGTCGCGACGAGATCGGTCTGTTCGACCCGGCGCGCTCGAAGTTCCTTCTGCGTTTCGATCTCGCCGAGGGCGATCCCGATCGCTCGTTCGCATTCGGGCAGCGCGACGCCGGACACCTGCCCATCGCGGGCGATTGGCTCGGATCCGGCTCGTTCGGCATCGGTCTCTTCGATCCCGTGCGTGCCGAGTTCCACTTGCGCCACGCTCTCGAACCCGGGGCGGCGGACGTGCGGTTCTCGAAGACGCTTCCGCCGGTGACAGGCGGCAGGGGGCATTTCAGCCTTGCCGACAATCGCATGGTCGTGGCGCTGGACGCGGGCCGCCTCATCCCGCCGGAGGGGGGCGCGATTTCGGTCACGGGTTCATCCTTCATCATCC
>JAUIME010000322.1 GCA_030433195.1 bacterium | reverse complement strand
GGCAGGTCGTCGATCCCAATACGCACAAGACCTCGCTCGACGTCACCGACCCGAGCCTCGTGCTCGTTCGCGACCGCGAACCCGACGATTCGAACCACCGATGGCGCGAGCTCGTCCACGACGGAACCGCCGCGGCCTCGAACTTCACGAGTCGATTCGCGCACCCCGCGATCATCACCAACATCGACTTCTTCCTTCCGAAGGGCGGCCACTCGAGCGTGTACCTGCAAGGCCGCTACGAGCTGCGACTGCGCGACACCAAGGCCGGCGCGCGCCTCACGCGTGACGACTGCGGCGGTGTCGGCGAGGGATCCGGCTTTGCCGGCCGCGCCCCGAAGTTCAACGCCTACAACGGCGCCGGCAAGTGGCACACGATGACCGTTCGGTTTCTGCCGCCCGTGTTCGACGCCGAGGGCAAGAAGGTCCTCAACGCGCGGTTCCTGCGCGTGCGCATCAACGACGTGCTCCTGCACGAAAACGTCGAGCTTCCCGGGCCGAGCGCCTCGGCGCCTCTGCAAGACGAAGCACCGACCGGTCCGATGGTCCTCGCCGCCGGCTCGAACGGCGCCGCGTTCCGTCGCATCAGCGTGAAGCCCATCGATACCGTGATGCCCGACCCCGATGCCGACGACGGATTCGAGCCGCTGTTCCACGGCATCGACCTCGACGGCTGGGCGCAGACGGGCGAAGCGAATTGGACCGTACTCGAAGGCGGCATCATCCACGGCACCGGAAAGCCCGGACACCTGTTCTCGCCGCGCGGCGACTACCGGAACTTCGAGCTGCGCGCCGAAGCGAAGATCGGCCACGACAGCAACTCGGGTCTCTACTTCCGCACCACGCTCGGCGAGGGCTGGCCGGCGGGCTACGAAGCGCAGATCAACGCGACCTACGACACCGATCCCGTGAAGACCGGGAGCCTCTACGGACGCGAGGTCGTGAAGGCGACGATCGTATCCCCCGGCGTCTGGTTCCGGTACCACGTGACGTGTCGCGAAGAAGACGAAGGCACGCGCATCGTCATCCGTGTGAACGACGTCGTGACCGTCGACACGGTCGATCCCGATCGAACCCACACGAACGGGCACGTCGCTCTGCAACAGCACCACGAGGGATCGGAGGTGTGGTTCCGCAACCTCGCGATCCGCGAACTGCCGTAGCGAGTTTCAGCGCGCGCGTACCGCCGCGGTCTCACCGACCGTGTCGAGCATGCGGCGCAGCTCGTCGTAGTCCGGATGGCGCATGCGAATCCACGCGTTGGCCATGTAGCCCGCGTCGGGGGGCTGGGTCGGCGAGCCCTCGGGCGGGATGTGGAAATCGAGGATCCACTCGCCGAAGCGGCTGCGGATCTCGTCGAGTCCTTCGTAGCCCGCGATGACGCCGTCGCGATCGGGGCGCAGGGTCACGATACCCGTCGCGTAGCCACGCGAGAGCTTCTGCACGGTGCGGCCGTAGAGCACGGCCTCCGCCCAATCGCGATAGAGGTCGACCTCGTTCGCGGCGCAGTACAAGTCCCACGCACCGACGCCCGGCGGGCGGCAGCCGATCTCGGAGAATCGCAGCCCTTTCGGCCCGTAGAACCACTCCATGTGCGTGGCCGACGTCTCGATCCCGAGCAGCTCGATGACGCGCTGCCCCATCGCGCGCACTTCGGCGTAGTCTTCGGCCGAATCGACGCGGTTGGTGGTCACGAACTGCGGCGAGATCCAGCGCGTGCGCATGGCCTCGAGCACGTTCGGATAGTAGTGCGTGACGAAGTCGTGCACGACGCGGCCACCGATCGCGAGCGTGTCGTAGAACGCCTCGTGGCCCTCGACGAACTCCTCCACCGCGACCGACTGACCGTGACCGACGCCGGCTTCGGCGAGTGCGACCCGCAGTTCGTCGTCGTTCGTGCAGCGGCTCGTACCGCTCGCGCCCGCGGCGTCGCGCGGCTTCACGATGAGCGGATAGCCCACGCGCGAGGCGAACGCGAGGATCTCGTCGGGGTCGTCGCTTCCGATCGACTCGGCGCACGGCACGCCCCCCTCACGCAGCACTTCTTTCATGGCCGGTTTGTCGCGACACAGGAACGCCGTGCGCGTCGACGTCCCCGGAATGCCGCACGCCTCGCGGACCTTCGCGGCGGGCATGATGTGCGCTTCGACGGTCGCTTCGAGCCGCTCGATCGGCACGCGCTTTTGCAGCCGGCGCACGACGTCGCCCATGCCGCCGACGTCGCAGACCGTCGGCACCTGCTCGTAATGCGACAACCACGAGGCGACCTCGTCGTCGAGGGCTTCCTTCGGCCGCTCGCCGATGCCGATCACCGACGCGCCGGCCGCGGCCAGACCGCGCACGAACTCGCGCTGATTGCGTGGAAAACAGGGCTCGACGAACACGACATGCATGCGAACGACCTCCTCCTCGGATATCGGCCAGACCGCGGAGTAGACACCAATCGAGCGGCTCTCGCAAGCCCTTCCGGGGCGCACCGGCGGATATTACGATGTGCGCCATGATTCCCGTCTTCTTCGTAGCCCCGTTCTTCCGCGAGACGACCCTGCGGTTCATCCGATCCGCGGTGAGCCTGCCCGGCGTACGCGTCTCGCTCGTCAGCCAAGACCCCGCCGATCGTCTGCCCGACGACCTGCGTCGCGCCTTGGCCCGGCACGAGCGCGTGCAGGACGGCATCGACGCGCAGTCGCTCCTCGATGGCATGCGCCGGCTCATGAAACACGAAGGCACGCCCGCCCGCATCCTCGGGACGCTCGAAGAGCTCCAGGTCCCGCTCGGCGAGATTCGCGACCATCTCGGAATCGAGGGGATGGGCGCCGAGGCCGCCAAGAACTTCCGCGACAAGTCGCGCATGAAGAGCGTGCTGCGCGACGCGGGCCTCCCGTGCGCGAAGCATCGCCTCGTGTCGACGACCGACGAAGCCGTCGACGCCGCGCGCGCGATCGGTTTTCCGATCATCGTGAAGCCACCCGAGGGATCGGGCGCACGCTCGACGTTCCGCGTCGACTCCGAAGAGCAACTGCGCGCCGCGATGCGAGCGATGCCGCCGTCGCACGAACGTCCGACGCTGCTCGAAGAGTTCGTGGTCGGCGAAGAACAGTCGTTCGACAGCATCTGCATCGACGGCCGCATGGTGTGGTGGAACGTCAACCACTACGAGCCCGGGCCGCTCGAGGTGATCGAGCAGCCGTGGATCCAGTGGTGCGTGCTGTCGCCGCGCGAGGTCGACGATCCGCGCTACACCGACATCCGCGACGTCGCCGCGCGCGCGCTCTCCGTCCTCGGCATGAAGACGGGGCTCAGTCACATGGAGTGGTTCCGTCGCCCCGATGGATCGATCGCGATTTCGGAAGTCGGGGCACGCCCCCCCGGCGCCCAGTTCACGACGCTCATCTCGTACGGCGCCGACTTCGACCTGTACGAAGCCTGGGCGCGTCTCATGGTGTTCGGGTCGTTCGAGCCGAAGCCGCGTCCGTTTGCGGCCGGCGCCGCATACTTGCGCGGCCAAGGGCAAGGACGCGTGCGCGAGATCGAGGGACTCGACGCGGCGCAACGCGAGCTCGGCTCGCTCGTCGTCGAGGCGCGCCTGCCGCAAATCGATCAAACCCCCTCGGGAACCTACGAGGGCGATGGCTACGTGATTCTGCGATCCCCGAGTACGGACGTCGTGCGCGACGGGTTGCGTTCCTTGGTCCGAACGGTTCGCGTCCAGCTCGGTTGAGCGCTACGAGGAAACGACCATGAACGTTCTCATGATTTCGCCGGGGTATCCGTCGGAGATGCCGTTGTTCACGCGGGCGCTCGCGCGGGTCGGTGCGAACGTCATCGGGATCGGCGACGGACCGCAGGACGGTCTTTCCGAGATCGCACGCGAGGCGCTCGCGGCGTACGTGCCCGTGAAGCTCGCCGACGAACAAGGCGTGATCGCGACGGTTCGCGAGATCGCGGCCAAGACGCGCATCGATCGCGTCGCATGCTCGTGGGAACCGTTCATGATCCTCGCCGCGAAGCTGCGCGAAGCTCTTGGCATCCCCGGCATGACCGTCGCCGAGACGATCCCGTTTCGCGACAAGGAGATCATGAAGCAGCGGCTCGACGCGGCCGGCATCCGCACCCCGCGCCACGCGAGCTCGACGAGTGTGCAGGGCGTCCGCGACGCCGTCGCGACGGTCGGGTATCCGCTCGTGGTGAAGCCGATCGCCGGCGCGGGCTCGGCCGATACGTATCGCGTGAACGACGAAGCCGAGCTCGAACGCGTGCTGCCGCGCCTTCGCAACGTCACCGAAGTCAGCGTCGAGGAGTTCATCGAAGGCGACGACTTCACGTTCGACACCGTGTGCGTCGACGGCGAAGTCTGCATGTACCACATGGCCTTCTACCGGCCGCGGGCGCTCATCGCGCGCGACAACGAATGGGTCAGCCCGCAGACGGTCTCGATCCGCGACGTCGACGACCCGCACGTGTCCAACGGCGTGAAGATGGGCTACGACGTGCTGAAGGCGCTCGACTTCAAGACCGGCATTACCCACATGGAGTGGTATCGCAAGCCCGACGGCGAGGCCGTGTTCGGCGAGATCGCGTGCCGCGCGCCGGGCGCGAAGCTCGTCGACCTGCACAACTACTCGGGCGACTGCGACCTCTACGCCGGATGGGCCGAAGCCGAGTGTCTCGGTCGCTGCTCGCAGACCGTGCAGCGCCGCTACAACTCGGTCTCGATCTTCAAACGCGCCGAGGGCCAAGGCCGTATCCAGTCCATCGAAGGGCTCGAACCGCTCTTGGCCGAGATCGCGCCGCACGTCTGCGTGCTCGATCTCCTGCCGGTGGGCGCGCCGAGGCGCAACTGGAAGCAAACGCTACTCTCGGACGGAACCGTGATCTTGCGCCATCCCGACTTGCAGCGCACACTGGAGATGGCCGACAAGGTCGGCACGAACCTGCGCATGCGCGCGGGCTGATCGAGAACCGCGAGGCACCGGGGAAGGTGTTCTCGCGAACGGACGATCGAAGCGAAACTCGGGGAAGATTCTGGAGGATCCGCGAAGCGTGAACGCGACTCGTTCCGTCCTCGCTATCGGACTCATCGGCCTCGCAGGGGTCGCGGTCTTGCTGTTCGTTCGCTCGTTTCGAAGCGAGACGACGCCTCGAAGAGCTTCACCACCTCGAGTCGAGCGTCCTGCCCCCGAGTTGCCGCCAACGGCCATGACTCACCGAGCCGCAGAACCCGTCGCGCCACGAACCGCGCCGCAATCGACCGCGCCCACCGTCGCGGCCGACGCGCCTGATCCATCCGACCTGCGCCATCGCGTCCGCGTGCTGTCGCCGCACGGAGCGCCCGTTGCGGACGCGCGCGTCGAGGTCGCCGCTTGGAGCGACCGAGACGCTCGCGCGGTCACGACGACCGACGCCGAGGGTCTCGCCGTTCTGTCCTTCGGCGACGAAGGGCTCGCCTACTGGATTCGTGTCGATCACGTGGACTACCCCGCGCACGACGCGTTCCTCGAACGGTCCGATGCCGAAACAACGATCACGCTCGAAGAGGGGCGACCGGTCCCCGTCGAGGTCATCCACGAATCCAGCGGTGAGCCGATCGAGGGCCTGGCATTCTCGATTCGAGCCCGTGCCGAGTCGGCGAGACCACTGCGACGCGTGACCGACGCCGACGGCGTGTTCGTCGTCACCCTGCCAATCGACCATCGAATCGCGCGATCGGGGGGACTCGCCACGTCGCGCGTCGATTACTCAGAAACCGAAGGGACGCTCGAGCTCCCCTTCGCCTGCGAGCCCGAACTCGCCGATTGGCAGGCACGCGTCGTGCGAGCCTACGACCCCGAAAGCGCACGCGCGGCGCTCCTCGAGTGCTTCGCGTCGACGGGCTTCGACGTGACGGTCTTGAAAGCCGACGGAAGTCCGGCGCCCGATGCGATGGTGCGAGCCGTTCCTTCGCTCACGACCGAACAGATCGAGGCCGTCCTCGGCGTCGAAGACGGAAGTCTCTCGCAATCCACGCTGGCCGGCCTTCCGTTGCCACTCGACGCGGTCGGTCCGTTCGAAGCCCGTGCCCTGATCTACACGGACGCAAACGGGAAAGCTCGCGTGCGCCGCATCCAACCGGACGTCGACTACACGATCACTGCGACGAACGACTCGCACTACTTCGGATCCAGCGGTCCGCATCCGGCTCCGGTCGGGCGCGTGGGTGAGGTGGTGGTTCAGCTCGACGGCGAAGCGACCGGCCTTCGCGTTCATGTCATGGAGAACGACGAATCGGTCGAGGGCTACCACGTCGTGCTCGAGACACCCGACGGCCGGCCGGCGCTCGCCTCGCGCGCCGGGCACGGCC
>JAUIME010000999.1 GCA_030433195.1 bacterium | reverse complement strand
GGAGTGGAAGGGCTCGATGCCGTCGGCGCGCAGGCGGTCGATTGGATGGTGCGCGACGCATCCGGGCGCGAGGCGCGATTGACGATGCCCGAGACGCGAGGCCCGGGTCGCATTCGCCGGGGAGCGCGCGTACCCGAGGTCGAGGTGTCGCTGCGGCCGGACTCGAAGGACGGGCGGGAAAAAATCTTGATCGTGCTCCGTTCGGGCCAAGGGGAGCGCGTGGAGTCGGTCGAGTCGGCGGCGGTGTCGGAGCGTCTGCTCGTCTTGCTCGGTTCGGAACAGATCCGCAATCCAGGCTTCTCGTTGAAGATCGCCCCCTCTTCGGAGGTGCGCTTCGACGCGGTCGCGCGGGCGCTCGACGTCGCGCGTCGGCTCGAGCTTCCCGATCGACGCCTCGTGCTGCCCCCCGTTTTCACGCTACCGGTCGTTCCGCACCCGATCGATCGTGCACGAGTCGCCGATCCGAGAGTCGTCGTCACGCTCGACGCGAGTGGCGATCCGTGGGTCGACGGGGTCGCGTGCGACGACGTCGCGACGGTGCTCGCGGTCGTGCGCCGCGTGGCCGAGGCGCGTCGCGGGGGAGACGCCGAGGCTCCATTCGCGATCGTGCTCGAAACCGACGCGCTCTTACCGTTCGAGGCGATCGCGCCGATGCTCATCGTTGCGGCCGGACCGGGGTTCGGGCTCGACGACGTGCGATTCGCCGCGCGCACGACGGATGGCGCGACCGGTACCGTACCCGTTCGCGTCCGATCGGATGTCGAGGCGCCGAGGCTGTCGACGGTTCGCCTCACGACCGATGGAGGGCGCACGTCGATCGAACGAACCGAACCCGCCGAAGGGAGCGCTCGCGGTGTCGCGATCGTGCCGCAACGTCGGACGACGGTCGGCGTCTGCGTCGAGATCGCCGCGCGCGAGCGAGCGTCGGGTCACGAGCCGGTCGTGTTGTTGCCCATGCCGTCGGCTTCGGAAGAAGACGAGTAGTCGATCCGAAGCGAAGGACCCGCGAGCGACCGCATCGTCTCGACGAGCCGTGCGAGCGTCGTGAAGTCACCGAGATCGTGAAGGCCTGGCGCAAGCGTGGCCGAGCGCTCGAGGAGCATGCGAACCGCGGCCGCGACGGCAATGCCGACCGCGTGCTGTCCGTCGTCGAGGTCGAGCGTCGCGGAGCTTTGACGCGCGGGAT
>JAUIME010000321.1 GCA_030433195.1 bacterium | reverse complement strand
GGGATCGGCCGGTAAATCCGACCGACAGTAGGCGCAACCCGGCAAGATTTGCAGCTCACGAGTCGGAGAAAAGCGGCCGCGCGGCCGGGTAAGACCGCGCGGCTCGGAGACGGACAGATACCCCCCGGGTACGACTACGACGTTCTCGCCTCGTGAATCTCCTCACGAAGCGCTTCCTTCTTTTCGTCGCGCGAAGCTTGCCGCGAGCCCAGCAAAATCACGGGCAACGCGTAGAGCGCGAGCAGGAAGATCCCCGCGAACGCGATGCGCCCGTCCTGCACGACGAGCGCCACGATCGCTGAGAGAGCCGCGATACCGAGAAACCAGTTACGCACGTGCCGCGTCGCGGCGCGTTCTCCTGCCGACTCGGCCTTTTGCACGGAACGCTCGAACGCTCGAGGTTCGAGCTCGTGGGCCGCTTGATTCATCAGAGAGCCCAACTCGCCTTCTTCTCGAGGGGCTTTCACGATCTTGCGGTCGTTCGTCGTCGTCATGATGAGCCTCCTGTGCTTCCGTTGTCCTTTTCGACAATCCACGAATGCACGAGGCGTGCCAGACCGCGACGAACGCAACGGAACTCGCTCGCGTCGACCCCCACGCGGCATCTCCACGAAAAAACCGCCCGGCGGCCTCGAAGGGGCCCGCCCGGACGGTTCTCTCTTCCCTTTTGTCGCTCCGACGGCCTTGCGGCCCTCGGGCTACTGAATGCGCAGAACGACCGCGTTCGTCACACTGGCGTTGACGTCTGCTGCCGAGTTGTTGTCGAAGATGAGGCCTTGCAACGTCGCGTCCGCTGCCGAGCCGGCACCGGGCGGGAAGTTCAACACGTTGGAGGGCGCGGCGCTCGACGGGAAGTCGGCCACGCCGAGCTTGTTGTTTCGGCCGATGTTGTTCCAGATCTTGAACGGCTGCGGCGTGCCGCCGAGCGCCAAGAACGGGAAGCAGATCGACCCGACGTTCTTCGGAAGAAGCTGGACGTCGGAAGGCGTCGGAATCCCGAGCCAGATGTAGAGCACGAAGTTCGCCGACGCGGGTCCGCCCGGAGGCGCCGCCATGTCGATCGAAATCGGGCTACCGACCGCGACCGCGACTTCGCGCTGCGCGTCACCCGCGCTGCCGTTCACCGTCAGGATGTCGCTCGCGGTGCCGGATCCGAGATCGACGGTACCGACGCGGCACGTGACCTCCGGCGCGTCGAGCGTGTAGTCGATCGTGAGCTTCGGTCGGAAGGAGGCGTTCGTGTTTTCGTGCGACGCGAATCGGCGCGCGGTCCACACTTCGGTTTCGTCGTTCTTGATCAACCAGCCGAAGTTCGCCGTCGGCGAATCCAAGAACGTCTGCACATCGGACGTGAGCGTCGCCGACGACCACGTCGCGGTCGAGCCCGAAAGGCCGACCATCGAAGTCGCACTCGGCATCGCTTCGAAATCGCCGCCCGCGTTGTTCCACTGCGTCGTGCGGTAGAACGTGTAGAGCCACGTCGCTTCGGTCTCGGTCGCGGCGACTCCGATGCCGCCCGTGTTGGCCGGCGCGACCGAAGTGCCGTCGCCCCAGTCCTGGGAGATCCGGTGTAGCGTGAACTCGTCCGCCTCGGTCGCACGCGTCTTCGTCACGCGCAAGCTCAGCGTCGCATTGGTGACCGTCGCGCCCTTCGGCACGGCGCCGGCCACGTCGAAGTGGAGCACCGCACGCTTGATGCGCTCTTGGAAGGTCGTGAACTGATAGCCGGCGAAGATGGAGATGCCGGCCGCGTTCCCGGTCTGTCCGCCGCCGAACTCGTACAGCGTGTTGTCGCGCGTCGGCTCGATGACGACCTGTTGCGCGCGGGCATCGACGAGAAGTCCGAACATCAGACAGGCGACGACCCCGAGCATGAGGATCGTTCGGTGTCGGCTCAGTCGCGTTCGGGAGGTCGTACGTCTCATGGCGCTCCTCTCTCTCCGGTCAGGGATCCGGCCTTCGATCGGGCGTGCATCGCACGACCGCGCGTTGGCGGACACGCCTAGATCTTGGCAGGCGTTACAGATGCGGGTTCACGTCTCGCAGGCGCGCATTGTACCAGCGACCGTACGACCGCGAAATACCGCATCCCGAAACCCGCCGGAGGGCGTCGGCGACCCGACTCAGCGCACCTCGAGACCGTCGATCTTCTCGCCGCGACCGAACAGGAAATCCCCGGTCGCGAAGTCCGTGTCGCGCACGGTCTGCATGAAGACGCCGATGATCGCGGGCGTGATCGGCTGCCCCGTCTCGGGGTCGTCGACGATCTGACCGGCCCCGTTGCGGACGTTGCGCCCCGAAATGCTGACCCATCCGGTCTGCGTGCCGTGTCCGGTCTCTTCGGGGTCGCCGTCGAGATCCGTCGCGACGCCCGACACCTCGGACAGCGATCCGGCCCACCAACAGTCGAAGCGGAACGTTCTCGAGAAGACGTCCTCGACGTTGTTGTAGAGGAGCCAACGCGTCTCGATCTCGTAGTCGCCGGCCGTCGACATCAGCGCGAGCATGTTGCCAAAGCGCGGCCCCTCTTCGAAGAACGTGGGGATCGCGACTTCGGCCGTGAGCATCTCGTACTCGACGCCGTCGAAGTCGGCCGCGAAGTCGTTGTCGCCGCCGTTGCCGGCGTCGTCGGGATTCGTACGGTCGCAGCCGTTGGACGCGTCGCCCGCGAGCGCCTCGACCGTGACCGCGTTGTACGACCACGAAACGTCGAGCCCGGACTGCACGATGATCGCCTGGCCGATCAGGTGGTTGAAGTTGACGAGGCCGCCCGTCGGCGCCATCGCGATGACGACGAGATAGCCGCGATCCTGCTGCGGATTGTGCTCGTCGGCGAGGATCGTGAGCGTGTCCCCGGGGGTCAACAGCTCGAAGCGGTCGAACTCCCGGCAGTCGTCCCCGTTGAAGTAGATGTAGTGCAAGTTCACGTCGCCCTCGCGCCGACCGTCGGAGCACGAACGCATGCTCGTGAACGTGTTGGTGACGGCGATGACCGTCCCGTTGCCGGGCGCGGAATCGTAGAGCGGGAAGAACAGGATGCTGCCCGCTTCGGGAAGCGCGTGAGCGCTCGTGGCGAAGAACGAAAGCCCGCCGAACGCGAGAAGAACCGCGAAGACGGGAACGAGAACGGGCGCGAAACGAGAAACGGACCGGGACGGAGCGGCCGTGGTCATGGCGAGGTACTCCCTTGTTCGATATCCCCCGCCCGCGTCCGGATCCGAGAGGGATCGGTCGGGGCAGTCTAGTGGTGTGATGCGTCGCAGAGGGTTCAAGAATACCCTGGCCGCTAGCCACTAGCAAGCATGGAAACCCGTTCGATTCATGGAATTCCGTCGATCAGGGCTTGCAGGACGATCCCCGTGGCCCGTCCGGCGGCATCGAGCCCGACGACCCCGTCCGCCGCCTTGATCGCGCGCGCGGTCTCGTCGGTGAGCGCCACGAACCGCGATTCGAACCCCGCGAGGGAGTCTTGGCGGATCGTCACGAGGAACCCGTCGACGCCGCGAGGACTCGAAAACACCACGTCCTCGCCCGAAACGCCCCGAAAAGCGCGCCGAGCCCGGCGGCTGTCGCGCAGACCGAAGTCGTAGACCTCGATCTCGGAAACGCTCACCCCCCGGCGCTCGAGGGCGCGGCGCAGGTCGTCTCGGCCGTCCGAGCCCGCGGCGACGAGAACCCGGCCAGCACCGTGCTCCTCGACGAGCCGCGCGATCGAAGACGCCGTAGGATCGTCGAGCGTACGCGTGCGGCAGCCCAGCGAGCCGACTTCGCTCGCGGCCCGCGGCCCGACGACCCAAACCTCGAGCGACCCGGGCTCGACCGAACGGACCTTGCGCACCCAACGAGTGAAACCCGCGGCCGCGGCGGGCCCGCCGACGAGCACCAGGCAGTCGCGCAAGACATCCGCGAGCTCGCCCCGGCCCCGCCATCGAGGTCGACGGTAGCGGAGCTGAACGGTCGGCGTGTGCAGCAGTCGGATGCCCGCCCGTCTCGCGGCTTGGCGTACGGTTCCGTCCGGCTTGCGCAACCCGGTGTAGAAGATCTTGCGTCGTACGTTCACGCGGCTCGCCCCCGCTCGCGACTGCGTTCGCCCGCTCCACGCGATCGCAGCCTATCACAACGTCGCGCCCCCTCCTCTTTGTTACGATGCGGCGCATGCCCGCCGAGAACGCATCGAATCTCCCGGCAATGCCCACCCTGGCCGCGATCGATCTCGGCTCGAACAGCTTCCACATGATCATCGCGCGTGTCCTCGAACACGACATCCAGATCCTCGACCGGCTCCGCGAACCCGTTCGACTCGCCGCCGGCCTCGACGGCAACCGCCGCCTGTCGGAAGATTCGCAAGCGCGCGCGATCGAGTGCCTCGAACGTTTCGGCCAACGGTTGCGCACGGTACCCGATGCCCAAGTACGCGCCGTCGCGACGAACACGCTGCGCCGCGCACGCAACGCCCGCGAATTCGCGGAGCGCGCCCGCGTGGCGCTCGGCACCGAGATCGAAGTCGTGTCGGGTCTCGAAGAAGCCCGCCTGATCTACCTCGGCGTCACGCAAAGCCACGCCACGGGCGCCGCGCAACAGCTCGTCGTCGACATCGGCGGCGGCAGCACGGAGGTGATTCTCGGCAAGGGCTTCGACGTGCTCGAAGCGCACAGCTTGTACCTCGGGTGCGTCGGACTGTCGGCGGAGTATTTCGACAACGGCGCGAAGATCGACCGCGATCGCTTCCGCAAGGCCGAGACCGCTTCCGGCCTCGAACTCCAGGCGATTTCAGGGACGCTTCGAACGCTCGGCTGGGAAGCCGCCGTCGGCGCATCCGGCACGGCGCACGCGATCGCGGGCGCGCTGCGCGAGAACGGCTGGGAAGAGTCCGGGATCACGCTCTCGGCGATGAAGAAGCTCCGCAAAGCGCTCGTGCGAGGCGGGAGCGTCGAACGCGCCGGAGTGCGCGGCATCCAGCCCGCGCGCGAACCGGTGTTGTGCGGCGGGCTCGCGATCCTCATCGCGATCTTCAAGCACCTCGGCATCGAGAAGATGACAACCGCATCGGGCGCACTTCGCGAAGGCGTGCTCTACGACTTCGTCGGGCGCCTGCGTCACGAAGACATCCGCGATCGCACGATTCGCCGCTTCACCGATCAATACCACGCCGACCGAGCGCACGCCGAACGCGTCGAACGCACCGCGCTCAACTTGTTGGCGCAGCTCCGGGCGACGTGGAAGATCGACATGGCCGAAGCGGAGCGGTTGCTGCGCTGGGCGACGCGACTGCACGAGATCGGGCTCGAGGTTTCGCACGCCGGATTCCACAAGCACGGCGCGTATCTGATCCAACACTCGACGATGCCCGGCTTCGCGGCCGACGACCAACAGAAGATCGCGGCGCTCGTTCGCGGTCATCGCCGCAAGTTCGTCCCGTCGATCTTCTCGTCGTTCCCGAAGCCGCTCGGCACGCGACTGCTTCGCCTGTGCGTCCTGCTCCGATTGGCCGTGCTGCTGCACCGTAGCCGATCGGCCGGTGACATCCCCGACATCGAGGTCGACGAGGACTGGACGCGGATCGATCTGCACTTCCCCGCGGAATGGACGCGAGGGCATCCGCTCACGGTCGCAGATCTCGAGCGCGAGGCGACCTATCTCGAGTCCACGGCGATCCGCCTCGAGGTGCACGAAGCGTCCGCGCCGCAGCCGAGCCGCTGACCTCGCCGGCGTCGATCCGGCGGCGCGGATGAGCTATACTCGGCGCCGATTCGACACCGCCGCCCCCGACCCTCGAGGCCGAACCTCCCGTGTCCGCTCCCGTGCCCGGTTCCGACCGCAAACAGCTCGTCGCCGTGATCGACATCGGCTCGGGCTCGATCCGTATGGTGATCGGCGAAGTCGGCCCCGACCGCGACATCCGGTACCTCGAATCGGTGCAGCGGCACGTCCCGCTCGGCAAGGACGTCTTCTCGACCGGACGCATCCGCCCCGCCACCCAACGCGAGGCCGTACGCGTGCTGCAGGACTACAAGCAGCTCATGTCCGAGTACGGGATCACGGCCTGCTACGCGATCGCCACCGCCGCCGTGCGCGAGGCGACCAACCGCGACAACTTCGCGGACCAAGTGTTCGTCCGCACGGGCATCGAAGTGGAGGTCATCGAGGGCGCCGAAGAGAACCGCCTCGAGATGATCGCCGTCACGCACGGACTCGACGAGCAGTTCGACTTCCACAAGGGAAGCTGTCTGATCCTCGAGGTCGGATCGGGAAGCACCGTGCTCATCTTTCTCGACCACGGCGAGATCGAGGCCACGCGTACGTTGACGGTCGGTTCGGTGCGTCTCCCGGAAAGCGGCGTGCTCGGCCAGATCGAACCGAAGGCGATG
>JAUIME010000320.1 GCA_030433195.1 bacterium | reverse complement strand
CCGCCGAACTGCGGGTATTCGTTCTTGAGCGTGTTGAAGCAGTGGGGGCACGCGGTACAGATCTTCTTGACGGCGTGCTCGCGCAGCGTCTCGACGTTCTGCTGGATGAGTTCTTGCGCGAGATACTCGTTGCCCATGCGCCGTGCCGGATCGCCCGTGCAACCCTCCGACGGGCCGAGCGTTCCCCAGTCGAGCCCGGCTTTGTCGAGGATGCCCGCGAGCGATCGCGTGATCTTCTTCGCGCGATCGTCGAACGATCCCGCGCATCCCACCCACAACAGCCACTCGGGCTTCGCCTCGCCGTCGAGGAAACGCACGTTGTCGAGGCCTTCCGCCCAATCCTTGCGGTCGTCCGGGCCGAAGCCCCAGGGGGAGCCCTGCGTTTCGAGGTTGCGAAGCGCGAGCTGCGCTTCCTCGGGGAGGCTTCCTTCCGTGAGCACGAGGCCGCGGCGCAGCTCGATGATCGAGCTCAGGTGCTCGATCTCGACCGGGCACTCCTGCTCGCAGGCGCGGCACGACGTACATGCGAAGAGCTCTTCCTCGCTGATGAAGTCACGTACGAGGTTCTTGTCGAGGATCGCCTGACCGGCTTCGTCGATCTCGGCGCCCGACTTCTCGAGCAGCGCGACGGGAGCCTTCTCCATCAAGCGCATGCGCGTGTCGGTGATGATCTTTCGCGGCGAGAGCTTCTTGCCCGTGATGTTCGCCGGGCAAGAGTCGGTGCAGCGTCCGCACTCGGTGCACGTGTAGCTGTCGAAGAGCTGCTTCCACGTGAGGTGCTCGACGTCGAGCGCGCCGAAGGTCTCGGCCTCTTCGTCCTCGAAGTCCATCTTGCCGATGACGCTCTTCGCGCCGACGTTCGACAAGTACACGTTCGGGAGCGACGTGAGTACGTGCAGGTGCTTCGAGAACGGCAGGTAGTTCAGGAAGAACAAGACGACGACGTAGTGGATCCACCACGAGACGTCGGCGAGGGTGCCGATCGTGGATGCCGACATGCCGGCGCCCGACAGCACGCCGCCGAGCATCGAAGCGAAGATCATCCACGAGTGCGCGCCGTGACCGTGATCGTTCGGGACGCCTGCGGGGGCGTACATGAACAACAGCGTCACCATGAGCACGAGAATGAGTCCGAGGATGAACAGCGCGTCGAGCTTGGCGTGACGCGGATGACTCTCGACCGACATCAGTCGCTTCGGCTTGGTGACGAGCCGGCGCCAGAGCGCGACACCGACGGCCGCGATCACGAGCACCGCGAAGACGTCCTCGAGGAACAGCAGCGGGCCGTAGAGCGGGCCGAGGAACGCGAGCGAAGCGCCCGGAATCGACCCCGACAGGATCATCTCGACCGTGCCGATCGACACGATCACGAAGCCCCAGAAGATCACGAAGTGCATCGCGCCCGCGAGCGGCTCACGCAAGAGCTTCGATTGACCGAACCCGACGATCAGCAGTTTGCGGACGCGGTCGCCGAAGCGGTCGGTGCGATCGGCCGACTTGCCGACCGCGAGATACGAGAGCAGTCGCCGCGCGTTCACGGTGAAAAACGCGATCGACGCGACGAACAGCGTCAGCACCAAGATATTGGAAAGACCCATGCGGCAATTCTCTCGACGGTGGCGTCCGCGCACCGGGGGTTCGGGCGGGATTCGGCATCGGATGCGGGGAAAGGATAGAGAATCGGCTCGCGGGGCGCAACAGATCCGAAGGCTACCCGGGGTGGGCCCGGATCAGGGCTCGGGCGAATCCGTCGTCGGATCGATGAAGATCGAGACGCCCGACTCTTCGTCGGTACGTCGCTCCCGCTCGGCGCCGTCTCGGGGAGAGGCCGAATCGAGCGGACGCAGCCGTCGGTCGGCGTCGTCGAGCGCGGCGCTGCCCTTGATGAGCAGGTCCCATCGCCCGAGGATGACGAGTTTGTCGTCCTGATTGACGAGGCGCGTCTCGAAGATCACCGTGCCGCGGCTGCCGCGCTTGTTTCCCTTCACCTCGACCACGAGCAGCTCCATCTCCACGGTGTCGCCGATGTGGATCGGGCGCTTGTATTGCATCGACTGGAACCGCAGCGCGATGACGGTGCGCTCGAAGATGCCGAGTCGGTTGGCGAGGCCCGAGGCGATCGCCGCGCCGAGCATGCCGTGCGCGATGCGCGTTTCGTAAGGAGAGGTCTTCGCGTAGTGCTCGTCGGTGTGGATCCCGTTGTAGTCGCCCGAGATTCCCGCGAAGTTCACGACGTCGGTCTCGGTGATCGTCCGGCCCGCGGTCCGAAATCGCATCCCGACTTCGTACTGGTCGAACGTGAGGCCCCGCATGAGATAGGTCATGGAAATCGATCCGTCTCGCAGTCTCCAGAGTGTAAACGGCGATTGTCACACATTGGCGAAAAGTCGGCAAGTGCGGCGTTTGGAGACGTTTGGGTCGGGCGGGGTGTCCGGGTCAGCGACCCGGGTTCGCGCGTCCGTCGATCGTCGCGAGCGAGGCGAGGACGGCTTCGGAGGCCTCGCGAATCGCGGATTCGTCGCCGCCGAGGTACAGGCGTCCGAAGGCGCCGAACGCGACCATCTCGAGCAGGTTGATCGGAGCGGCCTTTTCGGCCTCGTTGGCGGCGAACGCCGCGTAGCCGGCGGGGTGGACTTCGAGCACGAAGAGCGTTTGCCCTTGAAGGATCATGTTGCCGTGGCGCATGCGGTTGATGAGCATCGCCTGGTAGCCCTCGATGCCCGTGATGATCTGTGTCGAGACGATGCGCGGCTCGAGGCGGGACGACTCGGTGCTGCCGATCTCGTCGAGGATCGCATCGCCGGCCGCGCGCACGTCGCCCTGGTCGAACGAGTGGATTTCGAGCAACCCGAACGCGCGCTCGACGATCTGCATCCCGGGACGCACGTCCGTGCCCTTGAGCGCGACGTCGGTGATGCGGTTGATGGACATGCCCGGCGCGACCTCGACGAAGAGCGCGGCCTGCCGTTCGAGGGGGAGATAGCCCTGCGCCACGGTCGCGACGAAGGAGGCGAGCTGCGGCTGCAAGATGTCCAAATAGACGAACGTGCGCAGGTCGACGGCACTCGCGTTCGAGCTCTTGGCGGTCATGGCTCCTCGGCGGTCCTGGGCTCGGGCCGATCGTTTCGCGCGTGGCGCGTCGCGCGCGTCGCAGGTGCGTCCGGCGCGGGCCCGGCGCCAGACGACGCGGCGCATCCTAGCAATCGCCATGAAAAAACTCACGACGGCCTCCGGGCGCGAGATCGCGCGGCGGCACGCGACCCGGGGATCGCGAAAATGCTAGCCTCGAACTCGCCTCGCGGTATCGCTCGCGAGCGGCGGGAAGCCCGGACCGGACCTGCGGAATCGCACGCCATGCCTCATGTCGTAGTCGTCGGTGACGTCTGCCTTCGGACGCTGCACGAGGAGTTCGAACCCTTCGAACAGCGCGTCGACGGCACCGTCCTGAAAATCCAGGACAGCTTCCTGAGTCACGAACGAAGTCTCGTCCTCCTCGACTGCCTCGTCTTCGATCGTCGGCCGAAGTCGTTCCTCATGATGCTCGACCAGCGCGAGGATCGGGTCTCGGTTCGGCTGTATCCGCCGACCGATCCCGAGAAGTGCGACGGTGTGCGCCGCCTCATCGCGGCGATGGCCTGGCGTGTGCGTCGACGTTTCCCCTCGACGCGCTACGATGCCACCAACCTCGAGCCGTTCCTGATTCACGAGGATGCGGCCGAGGCCGAGCCGCCCGGCGGCCCGTAGCGCGAAGATCGAGGCTCGATCGCGCGCGGCAGTGCGTCGCTGCGCCGACACGTCGATCCCGAAACGGAGTGCGATGTATCCGAACGCCTATTTGACCCGCGATCTCCCGGGGACGGGCGGCGTCATCAAGGCCGTCCCGGAAGACTTCGTCGTGCACGAGATTCCGCTCTACGAGCCGCAAGGCGAGGGAGAGCATGCCTACGTGCAGATCGAGAAGCGCGGGCTCACGACGTTCGAAGCCGTCGCGCGGATCGCGAGGGCGCTGCGCATCTCCGATCACCGCATCGGCTACGCGGGGCTCAAGGACAGCCGCGCCGTCACGAGGCAGATGCTGTCGATCCACAACGTCGACTCGGCGCGCGTCGAGAAGCTCGACCTCGCGCAGATTCGCGTGCTCTCGGTTTCGCGACACACGAACAAGCTGCGGACGGGGCACCTCTACGGGAATCGGTTTCGCATCACGGTGCGCGAAGCGGAACCCGAGGCGCTCGAGCGGGCCGAGCCGATCCTGCGCTACCTCGAGGCGCGGGGGATGCCGAACGCGTTCGGTGTGCAGCGATTCGGGAGTCGGCGCGACGCGCATCGCATCGGGCGCGCGTTGTGCCTCGACGATCCCAAGGTCGCGATCGATCGCATCATCGGGAATCCGTCGCCGCTCGAGCACAACACCGGAGTCCTGCAGGCGCGTCGTCTCTACGAGAGCGGTGACCTCGAGGGCGCGCTGCACAAGTTTCCGGTTCCGTATCGCGTCGAGCGCGCGTTGTTGCGCGGCGTCCTCGAAAGCGGCGGCCGCTACGACGAAGCCGTCACCAAGATCGACAAGAAGATGCGGCGACTCTACATCGCAGCTTTCCAGTCGCACCTGTTCAACATGACGCTTTGGCGTCGCATCGACGAGTTCGACGTGCTCATGCCGGGCGACCTCGCATACCGGCACGCCAACGGTTCGGTGTTTCCGGTCGAGGAGCACGGAGAGTTCGGTCCCGAGGCGTTGGCCGAGCGACTGGCGGCGTTCGAGATCAGCCCGTCCGGGCCGCTGCACGGCTACAAGATGGTGCACCCGATCGGGCGGCCGCGCTTCTTCGAGGACGAAGTGCTGCGCGACGAAGGCCTCACGCCCGAGGACTTGCTCCAACCGATGCGCAACGTCCGCGTCAAGGGAGAGCGGCGATCCTTGCGTGTACCCGTTCGCGACGTGACGATCGAGCCCGGCGACGACGATACGTCGATCGTCGCGAGCTTCGTGCTGCCGCGCGGATCCTACGCGACGATCGTCCTGCGCGAGGTCATGAAGACGGGTGACGACAACCTCGTGTTCGAGGGCGAATCGTACCGCGGCGGCGAGTGAATCACGGGCGCGGCGGGGATCCGCTTTCCTTCGAGTCGCTGCGCCTCGCGGAGTCGCTGCCGTTCGCGGGTTCTTCGGGCGTGGCGGCAGGCGTGTCCGATTCGGTCGCGTCCTTGGCGAGCCGGTAGATGCAACACGGGTGTCCGTCGACGATACGCTGTATGCGCTCGACGTCGTCCCCGAGCAGCTCGCGATAGACCTGCAATTCGGCTTCGCAGACGTCGTCGTACTTGTCGGCGACCTTGCGCATCGGGCAGTTGTACTGCTTGAGCACGGGTTGCCCGTCGAGCGTCTCGAGCGCGGGCATGAAGCCTTCGTCGTCGAGGAGCTCGGCGAGGCGGCAGCGGCGCTCGTCGTTCGCGAGCCCGTCGATCTCGTCACCCGCGAGTCGGACGAGCTTGTCCTTCCATCGCTGGAACAGCGTGCGGATCGCCTCGGGGCCGCTCGTCTCTTCGAGGCATTCGAGCAGGACGTTCAGCAGGCCGCTGTAGTTGTTCGGGAAGAGGTCGTGCGCGCTCTCGCACAGCGTGTAGACGTTGGCGGGGCGCCCCTTCGGTCGGCGCTCCACCTCGGCTTGGATGAGCCCGGCCGACTCGAGCACGCCGAGATGCCGTCGCACGGCCATGGGCGTGATCTCGAGGAGCGAGGACAGGTCGTCGACCGTGAGTCCGGTCTCGCTCTTCTTCAGGTGCAGGAGGATGGCCTGCCTCGCGGACGATCGCGGAGGGAGTTGATCCTCGATCATCGGGCTTCCTTCGCTTCTCGGGTTTTCGAAACGGTCGACGCGAGAGCCGCGCGGTCGTCGGGCTCGGGTCGTGTGCTCTCCATCTCGCTGTCGTAGAACGGGATAGAGCAAGGGCCCCGGGTGGTTGCGGGAGCCGGGAGTGTCGGCGTCGACCCCTCGAACATACCAAAGGAGGCCGAGAAACGCCCGCGCGCGGCGCGGCTCAGTCGTCCGAGCGTAGCTCGCGGACGCGGGCGTCGTAGGCCGCGATGAGATCTCGGCGGTTCAGCAGCCCGACGACGCGGCGGGAATCTTCCGTGTCGACGACGGGGATCTCGTCGACGTTGCGCAGCGTCAACGCACGCAGCGCGCGGTTGAGGTCGTCGTTCGGCGTGACGCTCAGGATCTGCTCGGTCGCGAGGTCGCGTGCGATGACGAGCGCGTCGGATCCGGTTTCGCGGAACGCGGCGCGCAGGTCGCGCAGCAGGATCATGCCGCACAGGCGATCGGCTTCGTCGACGACCGGGAACGCGTCGACCTCGCTGTCGGCGA
>JAUIME010000319.1 GCA_030433195.1 bacterium | reverse complement strand
TCCCCATGCGTCCCGCCACACTTCTTCGACCACGTGATCGAGGCAGGCGAGGCCGGACGGTTGCCCCCAGAACGCCGCTGGGAGCGGGGTGTTCGCATCGAGGTGAGCGGGTGCGGCGAGATCGTCGGCAGCGCCGTCGGATCCTGCGGGCGCGGCGACGTCGCCGGCATCGGTCGCATCGGCGTCGCGGACCGTGTCGGCCCAACTCGTCCCCGACCAGGTCGCGAAGCCTCCGTCTCCCGGGCCTCGGTGGCGGGGAGTGTCGTCCCCGGCGATCGAACGGAAGCCGTCGGTCGCCTCGTGAACGTGGCGCACGAATTCGCGCCATCCGAGCATCTGTCGGATGAAACCCTCGCGGCTCGCGAGAGGCAGATCGTCGGCGTCGCGGACGTCGGCGACGAGATCGGCCGGCAACAATCGCGAGAGATTCACGAGCGGGGAGACACGCGTGTGGAACAGCGTCGACGACTGCGTCGACATCGCGTCCTCGTACGGACCGAACTGCGGAAGGCACTCCTCGAGGGCAAACCGCCACATGCGTCGAGCGTCGTCGTCGGTTGTCGGCAAGGACGCGAGGTCGACTTCGCCGGGATGGTGTGCGAACGCGGTTTCGATGAGTTCGGCGACCTCGGTCTTCAGCGGATCGTCGGTGTCGAACGTCGGCGGCTCGGGTGCGGTCGGCTCTCCCGACCATGGCTCGCGGTTCTCGGCGTCGAAGCTGAACTTGCCGCCGACCGGTTTGCCGTCGTCGTCCATGAGGATCCCCGTCGAACGACGGACGTGGCGGTAGAACGCATCCATGCGCCAAGGCGGACCGTCGCCTTGGCTCGCGTCGAACGCCTCTCGATCCGTCAGCCATCCTTCGTGCGGAACGATCTCGAGTTTCCCGGACTGCGCCAGGGCGGCGAGGTCGATGCGCAGCTCACGCTCGGCCGGACGCATCAGGCGTAGCGGACCGAGCTCGTCGATCGACGGCGCGAGCGCATCGCGGTACGGCGCGTCGGCGAACACGTAGCGTACGGCGACTCCTCGCTCGGCTTGTTCGAGAGCGAACGCGCGCTGGTTCGCGAGGACGAACGCGAGCTTCATACGGTGGTAGGGCCGTCGCGCGGCCTTCCAGCGGTTCTCGACGAGCACGAGTCCGAGCTCGCTCGCGTCGGCCGTGGCGAGCGGACCGACGCGAGCGGTGAGTTGGTCGTACGACGCGTAGATCCACGAGCGTCCTGCGGGATCCGAGGAGCGGTCGCGCAGCGACGAGAGGAAGTGCTTCGGCGCAGGATGGGGATCGGTCATGACATCTACGGGATCGTACGGGCTCACGATTCGGATTCGCGCCGATCGTCGAATCCCTTGCCGCGCCCGATTCGGATCGGGCCCTTGGCTCGGTCGGGGTCGACCACGGCGCGGTGCTGGCGGACTTCGACGCGGCCCGCGTGGGCGAGGCGACGGGCGGCTGCGCGCACGAGCTCCATCGAGGATCGCCACGACTCCGGATCGAGCACGCGTGCCACCTCGGAGGGGCAAATCGTCGACGACGCCGCGCGGGAGGCCAACATTTCGAGAATCGCGCCCTCGGCGCGGCCCGCCGCGGCGCGACGGGCCGGCGAGCGACCCCGTCGGCAAGCGGCGCTGCAGTAGCGTATCGAGTCCCACTCGCGTTCACTGCGCTTTCGCCACTCGAAGCGCCTGCCGCACGAGGGACAGACCTTGGATTCCATGCTCGAAGCGTAGCACCGCAAAGGGAAAGCCGAGGGAGCGGCGCGATGATTCTGTCGAACAGGCTGGAGACTCTCCGAGTGAAGTCGCTATAATCGCGGTGCTCCGGAGAAGGGGGGCGTTTCTCGGGCGACCATGAGGGAATCGAAGACCGTGACCGCTGCGCCCGCCGGTATCGGCGATGTCGTGACGCCACCGATCCGCGAGATCGAATCGTACGGGGTGTGTGAGGGCATCGCGATCGTCGACATCGACACGCTGCTGCCGATCGACTGCGACGATCGGGCACCCGCGATGTTCGGCTATTCGCGCGCCGAGTTCCTCCGCACCCCGATCTCGATCTTCCGTTTCGGGGAGTGCCACGAGGACGTGCGACGACAGTTGCGCGGCCTGCTCGAGCAGGGTGGGGGACGAGTAAGGGGCACGCGCCGCAAGAAGAATGGCGAACCCATTCGGGTCGAGATCCTCACGCGGCCCGACGGAATCGCCGGGCGCGAGGTCTTGCACGCCGTGTTCCGTGACGTGACCGACGAGATGAGGCTCCGCGAGGGGATCCTCGCCGGCGACTACCACCTCGCTCTCGCGCAGCGAGTGGCGCGTCTCGGAAGTTGGGAATGGGACGTCGCGCGCAACTCCCTCTCGTGGTCGGATCAGTTGTTCGAGCTCTTCGGGCTGGCAAAAGATCGATTTGCGGCGACTCGCCAAGCGTTCTTGGCGTGTGTTCATGCGGAAGATCGGCCGATGGTCGAATCGGCCGTTCACGAGGCCCTGCTCGAGGGGCGTCAATACTCGATCGACTACCGCATCGTTCGTCCGGACGGCGAGGCCCTGTGGGTTCAGGAACACGGCGAGGTCTTCTTCGAGGGAGCTCGTCCGGTGCGCATCATCGGCACGGTGCAAGACGTCAACGAGCGCAAGGAGAGTGATCTCGAGCGGCAGCGACTCGAAGTTCGCCTGCACTACGCGCGCAAGCTCGAGGCGTTGGGGCTACTCGTCGGCGGGATCGCGCACGACTTCAAGAACCTGCTCGGTTCGCTCATGAACTACGCCTACGTCGCGAGAAAGCATGCGCACGACGAGGCGTGTCGTTCGTCTCTCGACGCCATTTCCGACGTCGGGCTGCAAGCGCGCGACCTCGTCATGCGGTTGTTGAGCGTTCGGGGGGAGGAGGAGGCCGTTGCCGTCGTCGTCGACCTTCGAGACGTCGTCAAGGAAGTGGTCGACGTGCTTCGGATGGAGATCGTCGACTCGATCGATCTCGAGATCGACCTCGAATCACGGGGAGCGTACGTGAAGTCGAGTCCCGCGGAGATGCGCCAGGTCGTGTCGAACCTCGCCAAGAACGCGCTCGACGCGATGCGTGGACCCGGTGGCACGCTCCGCATCACGGTCGGCGTCGAGGCGGCTCGAGCCGGGGCGGGGAAGGGGCGTGTCACGCTCGTCGTCGCGGACACCGGACCGGGGATCGAGGCATCGCTTCGCGAGCGCGTGTTCGACCCGTTCTTCTCGACCAAGCCGAATACGGACGGGATCGGTATGGGACTCGCAATCGTGAAGGGAATCGTTCGGGATCGTGGCGGCTCGATCGATCTCGAAAGCGAGAGCGAGCCTGGATCGCGGTTTACGGTGACGTTCCCGCTCGCGGAATCGTCGACGCGCGGCGGTGCCGTCGAGGAGGCGTCTCCCGAAACTCAGGAGCGCGAGTAGCGGCTGGGGTTCTTCGCTCCGAGTCGGTCGAGAAGCCGGGGTTCGGCGGAGAGGCGCTGCCAAACCAGCTCGACGACCGAGTTGGTCCCGGTCTTGTCGAGAATGCGTGCGCGGTGCGTGTCGACCGTCTTCGAGCTCAAGCTGAGTCGATGCGCGATCTCTTTGGCGGTGTGCCCACGAACGAGATACTCCATGATCTCGGTTTCGCGCGGCGTCAAGGATTCGAAGCGCTGCCGAGCGAGCGCGGTTCTTTCTCGAAGCCTTCGCTGCCGTGCCCCGAACTCGACGGCCTGTGACACTCGCTCGATGAACAAAGCGGGTTCCACAGGCTTTTCGAGAAAGTCGAAGGCACCACGTGTGAGTGAGCCGACGGCGCGCTGGACGTCACTGAACCCCGTGATCATGATGATCGGCGGGAGGTCCGTGCGCCCATCGAGGCGGTCGAGGATGTCGATGCCGTTGGGAGCGGGCATCTCGATGTCGAGAACAACGCAATCGAGAGGATCGTCGCGTTTCTCGCTGCCACTCGCATCGAAATCGGCGAGGAAGTCGGAGCCGTTGTCGAAGATGCAGACGTCGAGATTGACCGACTCGAGCAGACGCCGTGTCGATTCGCAGAAGATCTCGTTGTCGTCGACGAGCGCGACGATGCCTTTGCTCGAAACCGCTTTGCTCAAAACGCGATCCCCATGCAGGTTCGGGAAATGCGACGAGCCGGGACGTGGATGGCGGACTGCGTGGGGTGGTCTGCCCGGCCGACCCTGCGCGATCATCGATGATCGACGAGTGAATCACCGCCAATCCCTGGCTGGTGAAGGTTATCGTTCCCACAAGCAAATGGCTATAGGGAAATGACTGATGACTCGTGTCGGGAATTGACGCATTGCCCCTGGGGACCTGGGGGTTAGGCTTCTTCCGAGAATTTGGACTGCTGCCGGAGCCTAAATATGAGCGAGTACCGACCCCTCCCCCAGGGCGGTCTCCGATGGAACCTCGTCGGGCAAACCGCCACCGTGTCTTTGGACAGATCCGTGGGCTTTGACACCCGACGCGCGTTCCGGAGGATTCACGAAATCGTCCCGGACGTCGAGGTGCTCCGCCTCGACTTCGCCAGGGTGGAAACCCTCGAGTCTCCAGCGATCGGTCTCATCGTCCTCCTGGCCGAGCGGTGCGACGAGCTGGGCGTGAGCCTCGGATTCGAGTCGATCCCCGATCCGCTGCTCCGCACCTTCGCGATCGCGAAACTCCACGATCGGCTCGACATCCGGGTGTCGCCGGAAGATCGAGGCGCGTTGGAGCGCTACGGTCGCGGTCGTTGAGACCGCTTTCGCGGCGGTTCACGTGGTCCCTATCGGGCGCTCCCCGGCCGATGAGCGTCCAACGAGAGTTTTGCTGCTAGTTGCTCAAGTCGGCCTGGTTTCGTCCGAGAGTGTCTCGAAGATGCCCACGCTACAGCTTCCCTCCCTCCTCGCTGTGGCAGGCCACGCCCCATACGGACCGACTCGAACACCCGAGGCAGCGTCCGATCGACTGGAACGAGCATTCGGCGGCTTTCGGCCCCGACGCTCGCAAATCCTTCCTCCACTCCTGCCGATGGAAGAGCCCATGACCACGACCGATCCCTCCCGTGTCGCGCCGCTGCGCGATGCCGCGTCACCGAGCGAATTCTTGACGTTCCTCCTACGTGACGAGTACGGCGTCGACATCCTGACCGTACGGGAGATCCGCGGTTGGGACGGTGTCACCGAGATCCCCAACATGCCCGAGTACGTGCGCGGCGTCATCAACCTGCGCGGATCCGTCGTTCCGTTGGTCGACTTGCGCGTGCGATTCGGTCTCGACTCGATCGATTACGGTCCGACGACGGTCGTGATCGTTCTCGGCGTCGAAGACGGCGGCCGCGAGAAGACGTTCGGAATCGTCGTCGACGCGGTCTCCGAAGTCTGCGTCGTTTCGGAAGAGCAAATCAATCCGGCTCCCGACCTCGGCAGCTGCAGCATGTCGTCCCTCCGCGGAATCGCGGCCCTCGAGGACAAGATGGTGATCCTCCTGAACGTCGCCCGCATCGTCTGTGACGACGCGCTCGAAGCGGCGCTCGAGACCGAGGACGGCGCCTGACCGATCCGCGCACCGTATCCACCCGCCCACGCATTCCCCCACACCCCCCGATACCCGAGGAGATTCAAGGATATGTCCGAGAAGAAACCGAAGAGCACCCCGAGCTCGAGTAACGCCGCCCAAGCTCGGCTCGACGCGATCCTGCGATCGCAGGCCTCGATCGAATTCAAGACCGATGGCACGATCGTGACCGCCAACGAGAACTTCCTTGCTGCCGTCGGTTACTCGCTCGAAGAGATCCAGGGACAGCATCACTCGATCTTCGTGGGCCCCGCCTACGGCGCGTCGGCGGAGTACAAGTCGTTCTGGGAGAAGCTCGGCCGTGGCGAATACGACGCCGGCGAGTACAAGCGGTTCGCGAAAGACGGGTCGGAGATCTGGATCCAGGCTTCGTACAACCCGATCTTCGACGGCACGGGCAAGCCGGTCGGTGTGATCAAGGTGGCATCCGACATCACGGCCACGAAACTGCGGGATCTCGATCGAGCCGGCCAGATGCAGGCGATCGATCGCTCGCAGGCCGTCATCGAGTTCGAAGCGGACGGAACGATCCTGAACGCCAACGCCAACTTCGTCGGAGCCGTCGGCTACTCGCTCGACGAGATCCGCGGGAAGCACCACTCGATGTTCGTCGATCCGGCGCACCGTTCGTCGCGCGAGTACGCCCAGTTCTGGGAGAAGCTCGGTCGCGGCGAGTACGACGCAGGGGAGTATCGACGATTCGGCAAGGGCGGGCGTGAGATCTGGATCCAGGCGTCGTACAACCCGATCGTCGATGACGAAGGCAACGTGATCAAGGTCGTGAAGTACGCCTCGGACATCACCGCGCAGAAGGTC
>JAUIME010000318.1 GCA_030433195.1 bacterium | reverse complement strand
CAACTCGTTCGAGCAGTCGTTCGTAGTTCTTCATGTGCTCGAACATCTCGACCGAGACGACGCGATCGAACGTGCGGTCGGTCTCGAAGTCGTTCACGTCGGCCGTGATCACCTCGATGTTGTCGATGCCGAGCTCGCGGGCCCGGGCTTCGATGAACCGGCGTTGATCGCGAGAGTTCGAAACGGCGACGATGCGTGATTCGCGATAGCGCTCGGCCATCCACAGCGTGAGCGATCCCCAGCCGCAGCCGAGCTCGAGAATGTCTTGGCCGTTGTCGATGCGCGCGCGTCGACACGTGATCTCGAGCATCGCGACTTCGGCGGCGTCGAGGTCGGTCGTTCCGTCCGCGAACAAACACGCGCTGTACTTGAGGCGCGCGCCGAGCGCGATCTCGTAGAACGCCGGCGGCACCTCGTAGTGCTGATCGTTGGCGGCGCGCGTCTCGATCGCGACGGGGCTGTCGCGCAGCGACGCGACGAAACGGAGCTTCGCCTCGTGCCGCTCGGCGAGCGACGGCGCGTAGAGCTCCCGCAGTCGATCGCGGAGCTGGCGGCGGATCCCGAAGCGGATCACGGGGTCGGGGAGCCGATTCTTTTCGAGCGCTCGCTGCCACCACGGAGTCATCGGCCGGCCTCACGCGCGGGAAACCAGGGGACGAACGCGCTCGTCGTGCGCTGATATTCGAGATAGTCGGCACCGCGCCGTTCGAGCGAGCGCGCTTCGGCGGGCGGGATCCCCGTAACGAACGTGATCAGCCACAGCATGATCGCCGGACTCAGGAGCCCGATCGCGCCGTACGGCGTTCCGAGCGCGAAGGTCGCGAACGAGCACCAGACGAGCCACTCGAAGAAGTAGTTCGGATGTCGCGAGTAGCGCCAAAGACCGCGACGACACGTACGACCTGCATTGGCCGGATCGTTCGCGAACGCGTGGAGCTGGCGGTCGGCGATCGACTCGCCCGTGAGCGCGACGACGAACAGCACGAGCGCCGCGAGATCCGTGATCGCGTGGACGTCCGAGCCGAGAAGCGGCACGCGATCCGTCGCGGCGAGCCAGAACGGTGTCGACAGAACGATCGCGAGGAGCGCTTGCGCGAGGAAGAAGCCGAGGAAGAACCGATCGGCCTGCGGGCCGAGACGATCCCGAAGGTCGGCGTAGCGGCCGTCTTCCTTGCCGGATCGCACGCGCGGCACGAGGTGCGAAGCGAGTCGCAGCGACCACAGCCCGACCATGGCGGCGAGCACGAAGCGGCGCAGCGGATCGCCGCTCGACACGATCGCGTACCACGCGGCCGTGACGCCGAGAAGAAGTGTCCACGCGAGATCGACGGCGGTCGCATCACGCGTGCGCAGCTGCCGAAACCACAGGAATGCCATCGCCGCGCATCCCGCGGCGAGCGGTGGAACGACCGCGATCGCGATGTCTCGCATCATGGCGTCTCGACCGTCTCGATCGACGTGTCGTGCGGCTCGAACGTCGACGCGAGCGGCCCGCGCCGACACATCGGGCGGGCGAGCAGCATCTGCGTGAGTCCGATCGCGTGTTCCTCGAATCCACCCTCGCAGTACGCGAAGTAGAAATCCCACGCGCGCAGGAACTCGTCGTCGTAGCCGATGGCGCGCGCGTCAGCCGCACGCGCGTGGAGGCTCGCGCGCCACGCACGAAGCGTCGGCGGATAGTGCGACGTGAGATCCTCGAAGTCGACCAGCCGAAAATCGCTCGACGCGACCATCGCTCGATGCAGGGACTGCGTGCTCGGGATGAACGAACCCGGGAAAATGTGCTTCTTGATGAAGTCGATGCCGCGCCGGGCGCGTTCGTATTGGCGATCCGCGATGAGGATGCACTGCAGGAGCATCATCCCGTGCGGTCGCAGTCGAGCCGCGCAGGTGCGGAAGAACGTGGTCTGCTGCTCGTGACCGATCGCTTCGATCATCTCGATCGAGACGATCTTGTCGAACGTGCCCGCGAGGTCGCGGTAGTCTTCGAGGCGGACCTCGACGCGGTCGGCAAGGCCGGCGCGGTGCACGCGATCCACGGCGGCGTCGTACTGCTCGCGCGAGATCGTCGTCGTCGTGACGCGGCATCCGTAGAGGCTCGCGGCGTGCACGGCGAAGCCGCCCCAGCCGGTCCCGATTTCGAGAACGTGGTCGTCGGGGCGAAGGTCGAGCTTTCGGCAGATCCGATCGTTCTTGGCGGTCTGCGCTTGCAGCAGCGAGTCGTCGGGATTGCGGAAGAGACCGCACGAGTACATCATCGTCGAGTCGAGGAACAGGCGGAAGAAGTCGTTGCCCAGGTCGTAGTGGGCCGCGATGTTGCGCCGGCTGCCGCGCCGCGTGTTGCGTTTGAGCCATGCGTTCGCGAGCGTGTCGAGAAGCAGCGTGAAGCGCGCGGTCCCACGATCCATCGCGTCGTTGACGAGACGGTCTCGCGAGAAGATTCGAACGAGCGTCGGCAGATCGTCGCATCGCCACTCACCGCGCGCGTAGGCCTCGCCGGCGCCGATCGTGCCGCCGAGGAGTACCGCGCGGTACACGCGCGCGTCGAGCACGCGAACGGTCGCGTGGAGCGACACGTGGGGATCGCGCCGTCCATGGGTCGATGCGCCGTCGGCGTCGACGACTGTGATCTCGCCGTTCTCGACGCGGTCGAGCAGGGCGAGGACGCGCTTCTTCGCGAAGCGATCGAAGAACGAAATCGATCGTGTCACGACGTCGAATCCTCCGTCTTGCGCTTGTCGGGGTGGACGTAGAACGGGCAGCGTTTGCGCCAGAGGCGGAGCGCCTGCCAGTAGATCGCCGCCGAGATCCGCCACGTCAGGAACCGGTGCCGGCGGGCCGCCAGGTCCAGCGCCTCGCTCGACCACTCCGACCGGCGCAGCGCGAGCGAGACGTCGAAGAGCCGGCCCCGCGGGTCGTGGTTCTCCATCTGCACGGTGAGCCGTTCGCCGGGGGGCGAAAAGCGCCAGTGGTAGGTCAGTCCCATGTCCATGAACGGAGATACGTGAAAGGTCTTCGGGAAGCGGGAGCGCAGGGTTTCGCCGGCCCCGTCGGGCCGTTTCCGGGCCCCGAGCACGTAGGCGTGGCGCTCCTTCCAGGGCGTGTTCGTGATCTCGGCGACGATGGATTCGACCCGATCGCCGTCTGCCGCAAAGGCGTAGTAGAAGGTCACGGGATTGAAGAGATAGCCGTTCCGGCGGACCTGGGTGAGCATCCGGATGGGCCCCCCCGGGCGCCTGCCGAGGGCCTCCTGGACGCGATCGCGCACCACGTCGTCGAGCGGCCGGTCGCTCGGGGCCATGTAGTCCTCGCGTCGCCACCAGGCCCCGAACGCCCGCCGGCGCGAGGGGAGGCCGCGGCCGGCCAGATGGGGGAGCTCGTCGAGGTCGACGTAGAGCATCGAGAGCCCGAACGCGAAGGCGTGCTCGACCGGGCGGTCGCGGTGGTGGCGCACTTCACCCTCGTAGACACAGCTCGCGAGGCCCGTGTCGACGCCCGGATCAGGCATGGCTCGCCTCGATGCGTGCGACGACATCGAGCGCGCTGCGCACGCCGTCCTCGTGGAAGCCGAAGCCCCAGTACGCGCCGCAATACCAGACGCGATCGCTCCCGTTGATCTCGTCGCGGCGAGCTTGCGCCCGCGCGGCCTCGCGCGTGAAGACGGGGTGATGCAGCGTGAACGTTCGTTCGATCCGGCGTTCGTCGAGTCGCTCGGTCGCATTGAGCGTGACGAGCCACTCGCGATCCGAGGCGAGTCCCTGGAGGATGTTCATGTCGTAGGTGACGGTCGCGGCCGCGCTCGGCGAGGCCGGGACGAACGCGTTCCAACTTGCCCAGGCGAGGCGCCGTCGTGGGAGGATCGAGGTGTCCGTATGCAGCGCGATCTCGTTCGCTTGGTAGGGGATCGCACCGAGCACGGAGCGTTCGGCCGCGGTCGGCGCATCGAGCATCGCGAGTGCCTGATCGCTGTGCGCGGCGATGATGACGTCGTCGTAGATCTCGGTGCCGCGGCGCGACGTGACCGCGACCCCGTCGGGCGTACGCGTGACGTTCGTGACCGTTTCGCCGATGCGGATCCGATCGCGCATCGGCGCGACGAGCGCGTCGACGTAGGTCGACGATCCGCCGCGGATCACGCGCCACTCGGGACGCCCGCCGACGCCGAGCATGCGGTGGTTGTCGAAGAACCGCAGGACGAACAGCGTGGGGAAGTCGAGCACGTGCCCCGGCGCCGCCGACCACAGAGCGGATCCCATCGGGACGAGGTAAAGATCGACGAACGCGCGTGAGTAGCGCCCGCGCTCGAGGAAGGCTCCGAGCGGGAGATCGGCGTTTCCGTCTTCGGCGAGAAAACGCTTCGCCTCGCGGTGGAAACGCAGGATGTCGCGCACCATGCCGAGAAACGACGGGCGTACGAGATTCGACTTCTGGGCGAACAGCCGGCGGATCGACGTGCCGTTGTATTCGCGACCGCTACGCTCGTCGCGGGCGCTGAAGCTCATCGAGGTCGGCTGCCACGCGATGCCGAGCTCGTCGACCAGCTCGACGAACCGCGGGTAGTTGAGCGGATTGAAGACGATGAAGCCGACGTCGATCCGCAGCGAGCGAGCGCCGTCGACGACGTCGACCGTATACGTGTGACCTCCGATTCGATCGGCGGCCTCGTAGACGGTGACGTCGTGCTTCGCGTGGAGACGGTGCGCGCAGACGAGGCCGGAGATCCCGGTGCCCACGATCGCGATCCGTCGCTTCTTCACGGCGCTCAGAGCGGTTTCGGCTCGGCCAGCAGGATGAGCTTGTCTTGGACCGAGACGACGACGCCGCCGGGCTTCTCGATCGTGATCGCCGCGGCCGCGAGCTTCTCGACACCGAGCTTCGCGTGAATGTCGATGTCGAAGGTGCCGTCGCTTCTCGCGTCGAAGACTCCGCCGTCGATCGGATGCTCCTGGTTCGGGTCGATGAGCCAGAGTTGGTACTGCTCTTTGGCAGGGTCGTTCACGGGCAGGCCTTCGAAACGCATGTAGCCTTCCTGCTCCGCGGGACTCCAGACGAAATCGCCACCGACGACCTTGTCGCCGAGGTAGGCTTGCGTGGCCCATTCGCCGCCGACGAGATCGCCGGCCGTCTTCTCGAGGGTCGCGCGACGTGCGGCCACCGAGGGCTCGCTCTTCAGCTGCGGCCACCAGGCACCGACCGCGACGAGGAGACATGCCGCGGCGGCGAGCCATCCGAGTCGATCGAAGAACGATCGGCCGTCGGATTGCGCGCGAGGAGCGGGCGCGGACGTACCGCGGCGCGCGTCGTCGCGCGTCGTCGCACGGCCGGGCTCGGCCGCCGGACGCTCCGGCGACGCCACGCCGACGCCGGCTTCGCGCATCGACTCGAAGACACGGGTCTCCAAGCGAGCGCGAACGTCGGTCGGCATGGGCTCGAGCCGGTCGGCCGCGTACGCGAGGTCGATCGCGGCGGCCGCGAATTCGAACTCCTCGACGTTGTCGTCGGGGAACTGGGGGATCAAGGTTTCCAATTCTCGTCGCTCCCGCTCATCGAGCTCGTCGAAGACGCGATCGGCCAGCAGGTCGTGCAGTCGTTCTCGGGACGTATTCCGGGGATCCGTCATCGCGGACCTCCCGCCCGGTCGGGCTTGGCGCGGGACAGCAGCTCGCGGACTCGGATCAATCCGCGTCGCGCGTGGGTCTTCACGGTCCCGAGCGGCATGTCCGTCTTCTCGGCGATCTCCGCGTGCGTGAGACCCTGCACGACGGCGAGCTCGAGGACGTTGCGTTGCTCGGGGCGCAGCTGATTCATCGCGTCGCGTGCGCGCGAAGCCTCGTCGGCGATTTCGGCGCGTGCGACGGTCGAGGGCGCATCTTCGGGAGCACGCTCCGGAAGTGGCTCGGTGTCGGGACGTCTTTGCTGCTTGCGACGGCGATCGATGAGGCGACGCCGCGCGATCATCGACACGAAGGTCGGCTCGGCGGCGACGTTCTCGTCGAAGCGAGCCGCGCTCTTCCAGAGATCGATGAAGATCTCCTGGACCGCATCTTCGGCTTCGGCCGCATTGTCGGTGAACCGGCGGGCGAGGGACCAGACGAGTCCACCGTAGCGGTCGAAGCATTCACGAACCGCGGCGGTGTCTCCCGACGCCACTCGCGAGAGCAAAGAATCTGACAACCGTTTCTCCTCGTACGAACTGGAATCGGGGAGCCGTCGCGGCTGTCGGCGACGGCCCCCCGTGGTGACGTCTCGGACCGATGAAGTCATGGAGCAGGAATCGATCATTGTATCTGCTCGTTCTCGGGGATCAAGCCGAGGCACCGGTCTCGGGGTTTCGGAGGTCGGTCGAATCTTACATCCCGGCTTCGGGCAGCAGGACACGGTCGAT
>JAUIME010000317.1 GCA_030433195.1 bacterium | reverse complement strand
GTCACGACACGCGACTACGTGCGGCGGCTCTTGCGGTGCGGCCGATACCCCGCGGCACCACCCGCGCGACGACGTTCGGTTCGCGCCCGATCGTCATCGCGGCGATCGCTTCCACGCCGCGCGCTCGTTCCGGGCTTGCTTCCCGACTTGCTCGCTTTCTTGCTCCCGCTCCGATTCGCTCCCTTTCCGGATCCCGACGCCCGGACTGCCGTACGCGCGTTGTCGCGACGCTTCGTCATCGCCTCCTTCGGAGGTTCGGACGGGATGAGGCAGTCGCAACCCTCGCCGATCAGATCGCGTCGGCCGGCTTCGAGCAGCGCTTTGCGTACTTCGAACCAGTTCTCGGGCTTGAAGAACTGCAAGAGTGCGCGCTGGAGCTTGCGATCGCGCAGGTGCTTGGCGACCGCGACGGGCTTCTTCGAGTGCGGATCGAGCCCCGTGTGATACATGCACGCTGCGATGTCGAACGGGCTCGGGATGAAGTCCTGCACCTGGTCGGGCTTGTAGTGGTTGCGCTTCAGGAACAGCGCGAGATCGATCATCGCGTTCAGGTCGCTGCCCGGATGGCTGGCGATGAAGTACGGGATCAGGTACTGCTTCTTCCCGGCCTTCTTCGACGCCTTCTCGAATGCGCGTCCGAACTCGACGAAGTCGGTCTCGTCGGGCTTCTTCATGAGATCGAGCACGTGCGGGTCGGTGTGCTCGGGTGCGACCTTCAGGTAGCCGCCGACGTGATGCTGGACGAGGTCGTCCATGTACTCTTCGTCGAGGCGAGCGAGGTCCATGCGGATGCCCGACGCGACGAACACCTTGCGGATGCCCGGCTCTTCGCGCGCCTTCTTCATGAGCGATCGCAGCGGACCATGATCCGTGCCGAGGAGCTTGCAGATCTTCGGATGCACGCAGCTCAGGCGGCGACACTTCTTCTCGACCTCGGGGTCGCTGCAGCGCATTTCGTACATGTTCGCGGTCGGTCCGCCGATGTCGCTGACGCCGCCCGAGAAGCCGGGGTCTTTCTTCATGCGGCGCATCTCGCGCATCACGGAGTCTTGGCTGCGGCTCTGGATGATGCGGCCTTCGTGCGCCGTGATCGAACAGAACGTGCAGCCACCGAAGCAGCCGCGCATGATCTGCACCGACGTCTTCACGACTTCGTGCGCCGGAATTTTCGCGTCGCCGTACATCGGATGCGGGCGGCGTGTGAACGGCAAGTCGTAGACGCGGTCCATCTCGTCACGCGTGAGCGGCAGTGCGGGAGGATTCACGACGACGGTCTCGCGACCGTGCCGCTGCGTGAGTCGCTTCGCGTTGAACGGGTTCGTCTCGCGGTGCGCGATGCGCGTCATGTCGCAGAACGCGATCGGATCGGCGGCGGCGTCTTCGTACGACGGCAACTCGAGCGTGCGTTCGGTCGGCGGGGTTTCGCTCGCGCCGAGCCGATACGCGACGCCGCGCAGGTCGCGCAGGTCGTCGATCGTGCCGCCTTCGTCGAGCGTGCGCGCGATCTCGAGGATGCCGCGCTCGCCCATCCCGAATCCGAGGAGGTCGGCCTTGCAATCCATGAGGATCGAGCGGCGGACCTTGTCGCTCCAGTAGTCGTAGTGGGCGATGCGGCGAAGGCTCGCTTCGACACCGCCCGCGACGACGGGGATTCCCTTGTAGGCCTCGCGCGCGCGCTGGCAATACGCGAGCGTCGCGCGGTCGGGGCGCATCCCGATCCGGCCGTCGGGACTGTACGCGTCGTCGTTGCGGACCTTGCGATTGGCCGTGTAGTGGTTGATCATCGAGTCCATGTTGCCGGCGCTGATCGCGAAGAACAGGCGCGGCGGACCGAACGATCGCCAGGCGTCGCACGATTGCCAATCGGGCTGGGCGAGGATCGCCACGCGATAGCCGGAGCTCTCGAGGAGCCGGCCGAGGAGCGCCATCGCGAAGCTCGGGTGATCGACGTAGGCGTCGCCCGAGACGAACACGACGTCGGGGCGATCCCAGCCGCGCGCGCGCATCTCCTCGGGGGTCGAGACGAGGGGGCGGCCGGGCTCCGCGATCGAGCTGCGAGCGGCGTTCGACCAGGCGCGGCCTTCGGCCGTTCCGGCGCCGCCGACGGCGTGACCCGACTTTTCCAACATTTTCTTCTCCCTCTTTGATGGCACCTAATTATCGCTGTAGAAAGCGATTGTCGCTTTTGGCCGGCCTGGCGGCGAGGACTTTCGCGTGGACGAACGGAAGAGTGCGGGATCTATGTCCGTGAGTAGCGTCGATCGACGCCGGTGCGAGCCGCGACCCGATCCGCTGACTCCCGAAGATGTCACAAAATGCGGCCCGGGGAAAAGGATACCCTCCTTGAATTTGCCCGGCAGCAGTTCATTTTCTCGGGCCGCGCCGGATCGAATGCTGAATACTGATGAGAATCAGGTGTGGGGGCGTCGAGTTGCCAACGACCTGAGGGCAACCGGCAGGTGGAGGCGCGATGTCGGACTGATGACCACCCGCTCGTCTGGCGAGCCGGTCGACAGCGAGACATCGTGCCTTTACTAGCTTCGACGTCCTAGATTTCGGCGTTCGCTCGCTCGAGCGCTCCCTGGTCCGCTTCCCCGCGGCCTTTCACGCCAAGCCGCGCTCGGCCAGGTCGTCTTCGTCCCATCCCAGGTGATGCCCGATCTCGTGGAGCAGCGTGATGCGCAGTTCCCGGCGCAGCGCCTCGCGATCTCCCGCATACCGCTCGATGTTGTGCTTGAAGATGCGGATGCGGTCCGGCGCCATCACGGGATCGAACACGCTCCGGTCGGTCAGCGGAACGCCCTGGTAGACGCCGAGGATCTCGGGGTGCAGGTCGTCGGAGCGGTCGATCTTCGGATCCGGCAGGAAGACCATGTCGATCTGGACCGTCGAGAGCGCGCCGCGGATGTCCTCGGGGAGTGCGTCGACGACGTCTTGCAGCAGGTCGCCGGCTTCGTCGTCCGACATTTCGGCCGGAAAGGGGCACCCGCGCGGGTCGATGCGGGACGCCTCGCGGTACAGCTCGCGCCCCTGCTCTTCGCGCCCGTCGAACATCATCAACAGGCCGCGCAGGTCGGTGACGCGCGCCGCGAGCTTGTCGTGCGGGCGGCAACGCGACAGCGTCTCGCGCGCGGCGGCGAAGTCCCATCGCCCGAGGTGGAAGCGCGCTTTCGAGAACAGCGCCTCGGAATCGACGTCGGGGTCGCCGCTCGGCAACAGTCCTTCGAGCTCGCCGAACACCTCGCCGGCGCGGTGGAGATCGGCCTGCTCGGAGAGCGCGTTACCGAGGAGCATCATTGCTTCGACTTCGGCCGGACGCCGGGTCTCGTCGTCGAACAGGCGTCGGATGCGGCGCAACAACCGTTCGCTGCTTCGCCGCGCCATGGCGAAGCGTCCGTTCTCGAAGTCCTCGTGCGCCTGATCGAGACGGTCGTAGATCTTGTCGAGCTCGTCCACGAAGGGTGGTTCCTGCGGAAGGTCGGGATGGGCCGCTCGTCGGGGCGCTGCAGATGCGTATAATGCGCCGCGAGCGGGGGCAGTCTACCAACCTGGCGGTTTTCACGGCACAAGCGACCGGATCCGGCCTCCTCGCACGGGCTTCGGTCTGGGTATCGTTGTTGGGCTGTTTCGATCATGTTGGCCGACGCCTGGTATCGAGTGGTTCGCGGCGAGGCGCGCGACGAGCGCGATCGCTCGGTGGAGGAGCTCGCGGCGGGTTGCGACGTGCCCGAGTTGCTCGCCGTCTGCGAGGGACTCGAGGCGTACCGGGCCGCGGCGCCGAGCCTCTACGAGCGTGTCCGAGCGGCGCTGTGCTTGCGCTGGATCTACCGCTTTCGGTTGGCCGACTCTCCCGCGATCGCGGCAACTGGTCTCGTCCCCGTCGACGTCTACCGTGACTTTCTCGCGGGGCGCTACGAGGGGGCGGTCGCGGGGCTCGATGACCACGTGCGGCGCGGCGGGCCCGACGGCGCCTCGATGCAGGCGTTCGCGACGGTGTACGAGCGGCTCGGGTTCCGGACGCTGCGCGACCAGGTGCAAGCGAGCGTTCGTGCGAGCGACGGCAACCGTTGGATGTTCGGGAGCCCCGAGCTGCGTGCGGCGTACGAAGAATCACCGCTACGCATCCAACCTTGGTTCGCAAGCGGCACGCGCGAGATCCGCGAGCAAACCCCCGTTCGCCTCGACCTCTCGCACAGCGGTTGGTCGGACATCTTCTTCCTCGCGATGGACGCGCCCGAATCGGCGCGCGTCGTCAACGCTTCCGTGGCGCTACGGGTGCGCGGGACGAGCGATCCCGTTCGCCCTCCGATCGATGTGCGCGTGCGGGGAATCGATCGACCGCGCATCCGCCTTCACAGCGTCGACCTCGACGCGCGAGCCGAGATCGACACGTTTCGTGAGCTGTTCGACTACGGGCGCGATCACCTCGGATTGTTGAAGGCCGGCGTCGTGGCCTCCGGGGCCGTGCCCGCCCGACTCGAAACGGCGGACGCGCCGCTCTCCGCGTGGCTCGAGACGATTCTCGGTGAGGGACGCGGGTTCGAAGTCGTTACGCGCGTACGCGGGATTCCCAAGGGCTCGCGACTCGCCGTGTCGACGATGTTGCTGTCGTCGATCCTCGCGGCGTTGCAGCGTGCGACGGGACAGACGCGAAACGTCACGGGACCCCTCGACGAGGACGATCGGCGGCTCGTGGCGTCGCGCGCGATCCTCGGCGAGTGGCTCGGCGGCTCGGGCGGCGGGTGGCAGGATTCGGGCGGTCTGTGGCCGGGCGTGAAGGTCATCGAGGGCTGCGTCGCGCGGCCGGGCGATGCCGAACATGGCGTGAGTCGCGGGCGCTTGCTGCCGAGTCATCGCATTCTCGAGCCGGGAGACGGTGTGCACCCCGAGCTCGGCGAACGGTTGCGCGAGAATCTCGTGCTCGTGCACGGAGGCTTGGCGCAAGACGTGGGTCCCGTGCTCGAATCCGTCACGGACCGCTACTTGTTGCACTTGTCGGACGATCGCGCGTCGCGGGGGGCACTGCGCACACACTTCGACGACATTCTCGGCGCGCTCGCCACCGCCGACATCCCACGGCTCGCACGCGCGACGACGCAGAGCTTCGACGGCCCGCTGCGTACGATCCTGCCGTGGATCGACAACGCTTTCACGACCGCGGCGCGCGCGCGCGTCGAATCGCGGCTGGGGCACGCCGCACTCGGATTCCTGATGCTCGGCGGCACCTCGGGCGGCGGGATGGGGTTCTTCGTCGATGGCCATGCAGGGTCCCGCGAGGCGAAGCAAGACGCCGTTCTCGAGGAACTCGTCGCGGCGAAGCGCTCGCTCGAGCAGGGGCTCGCGTTCGCGATGGATCCCGTGGTGTACGACTTCGAGATCGACGCGATCGGTACGCGAGCCGAGCTCGGCGAGCCCGGCGTCGAAGCCGAGGCCGTGCCGACGGATTTCGTCGCGACGGTCGGTGAGCCGACCGTCGACACGGGAGACGACGCGCGGCCCTCGACTTCCCTGCCGACTGGTCTTCTCGAACAGCGCGAGGCGCAAGGATTCGATGCCGACGCGCACGAACGTCTGCGCGCTCGTTTGCTCGCGGGCGAGATCGGGCAGGATCGCAATCGCCTGCCGAAGTCTGCTCGCGTCGAAGACGTCGACGAAGCGCGAGTCGTACGCTTCGACCGACACGAGTCGCGGCGTGCGTCGGATCTCGCCGCCTCGCGGGAGCGGGGGGAGGCCGAGCTTCGCGAACGAGGCATTGCCGTCGTGACGTTGGCCGGCGGGCTCGGAACCCGCTGGTCGGGCGGCGCGGGTGTCGTGAAGGCCGTGCATCCGTTCGCCGTGATCGGGGGGCGCTATCGAAGCTTCCTCGAGATTCAGGTCGCGAAGACCGCGGTCACTGCGCGTCGCTACGGCGTCCGGATTCCGCACGTGGTGACGACGAGCTTTCTGCCCCGTTCGGCGATCGAAGCGCACGTGTCCTCGTTGCGTGAGGATGGCTTCGGTCGCAGCGCGCGTGATGTCGAAGCGGCTCCGATCGAACTCTCGCACGGGCGTGCGATCGGTCAGCGTTTCGTTCCGCGCGTGGCGGATCTCGAGGCGCACTGGCGCGACGCTCCCGACGAGACGCTCGACGAACCGCGCGAGAAGCTGCGCGAGTCGGTGCGCGGGGCCTGGATCGCTTGGGCACGCGCGCAGGGCGAAGGTGCGGACTACGTGCACAATCGACCCGCACAGTGCCTCCATCCACCGGGGCACTGGTACGAGGTCGCGAATCTGCTTCGCAACGGCAGGCTCGCCTCGCTGATCGATCGCCGGGTCCGTGCCACTCAGATAAAGTCGTCCGATGGTGATGTGCCGCGCCAGTGGTTTGTCGGCGACGACGTCACGGTACTTGGCGGCGAAGCCGCGCTCGAGCAAATCCATCCCCT
>JAUIME010000316.1 GCA_030433195.1 bacterium | reverse complement strand
GTTTCAATTGTTCGCTGGCGATGGCGGCGAGGTCAAGGCGCTTCGACGAGGCGTATTGGCCATACGGCGAGGAGATGCAACGCCGAGATCGTCCGTCAGCGACCCGGACAATTGAAACGAATTTTTGAGGCGGGCCACTAGGCTTCGCGGCGTGCGCGCAGCGGATCCGTGTTCCCGAGGAGGTATCGATGGTACGGCAGCGACCCGCCCGGATGCTCGCTCTCGGATCCGCCTTGTGGATGATGCTTACCCTGGTCGCGGCGATCACCGCGATCGGCGTGATCGGGCTCCCGTGGACGACCCACGCCCGCACGTCGACCGCCGAGGCGTCGGCACCCACGGCCGATTTCGAGCCCACGCCGGCCTATCCGTTCGGACGGCCGAATCCGAATGCCCCGGCCGAGATCGCCCAGTTCGAGTTCATGATCGGCGAGTGCGATTGCGTCGACGAGATCCGCAATCCCGACGGCAGTTGGCGGCGAACCGCGGCCGTCTGGAACGCGAAGTACTTCCTGAACGGCCACGCGATCCAAGATCTCTATTGGTCGGATTCATTCGCGACGTCGAACATCCGCATCTTCGACCCGGATCGTGGCCGGTGGTTCGTGAACTTCTTCAGCATGCCGTCTCCGAACGTCTCCCCGCGTCAGTGGGTGGGGAAGCAAGAGCGGGAAGGCGACGACACGCGCATGGTGATGTGGGCCGGATCTGCGGACGGCAAGAACGGATCGCGGCTCACGTTCTTCGACATCCGAGACGAGGGCTTCCGGTGGAAGTCCGAGGTGCTCGTCGAAGGCGTCGCGACCGTCGGCTGGAAGTCGGATTGCCGAAGACGAAAGCCGGGGAACCGCGCCGAGGTGCCGAAGTTCATGGGCTTCGATCCGAACGCGGTGCATCCGTTCGGTCGCCGTCACCCCGACGCGGCCGCGGGGTTCGGCGCGCTCGAGTTCCTCGTCGGACGACACGAGTCCGAAGCGCGAATCCGAACGACGAACTACTTCCTCAATGGTCATGGGCTCCAAACGCGGACGTTCGCGCCGAAGTCGTTCGAGTCCGGCTTCGTGTTGCACGATCGAACCCGGAACGTGTGGAGCCTGTATCGCTTTCGAATGCCCGGCTACGCATGGGCTGTCTTCGAGGGATCGGCCGACGAAGGCGAGCTCGACCTACGCCGTACTTTGCAGGTCGGGTCGGGTTGGGGCGACGGCATCCGATTCGTGCCATCGCCCGGCGGCTACGACGAGATCGTGACGAGTCACGCCGGCGAAACGATTTGTCGTGTCACGTTCCGTGAGTGATCCTCAACCGCCCGACAGCGCCATCATGAGCTCGACGCGATCGCCGCTCGAAAGCTCGACCTTGTCGTTGCGATGGAGCACCATTTGGTCGTTCACGACGAAGTTGAAGGACTCTTCGGCGAGGATGGCACCGAGACCCGGGAACTTGCGATCGAGCGCCTTCTCGAGCTCTTTCAGCGACGTGACCGGCTCCGTGAGGACGATGCCGCCTTCGGGTGCCGCGGCGATCCCCGAGGGCAGTTTCACCGAGACCGCGAAGCCTTCGGCGACCTGCGCGAGGCGTCGTCGGAAGTCGAGGTTGGGGCGTCCTTCGGGATCGAGTTGCGACACGTCGTAGAAGCGCGAAAGCATCGTATCGAACTCGGCGCGGTCGATCTTCTCGCCCGCGAACGCGCCCCATTCGATCTCTTCTTCGAACCAGCGCTTGGGAAGCGTGTCGTCGGCGCGACGCATGCCGAGCGCGTAGTTGACGAGACGTTCGAGCCCCGTGATGTTGAGGCCGACGTCGCGAAGCGCCGCCGGCGAAAGCTCGATGCCCGTGACGTTGTCGATTTGCTCGGAGAAGTGCTCCATGCCGGGCAGCGACGGGCTGTTGAAGAGCTTCGTCGTGAAGCGGCACATGCCGACCGAATCGCCGACCGCGTAGTGATCTTCGCACGCGCGCACGGCGACTTCCTTGCCGTCGTAGCTGTTCGGCTCGGGGGCGACCTTGCCTCCGTAGAGCGCGGTCTTGAAGTCGGCGTCGTCGTTGATGCGCGCGTTGATCTCGAGCGTCACGCGATTGCGCAGGTGGTCCATGCCGCGCGTGGCGACGGCGAGCCCGAGCGCGAACGCCTTCAAGATGCGCGCGTCGTGCGGATCGGACTGCATGAGGCCTTTCACGGCCATGCGGTAATCGAGCGCCTTCTCGGGGTACTTGCCGCCTTCGACGGCGCGCGCCGACCACGCGATCGTGTCCCCGAATCCCTCGCGCCGCGACGTCATGAAGATCAGCGTTTCGATCGCGTCGTAGTTGCCCCACGTGAGATCGAGGCCGCCGGTGTCTTCCTTCGTGATGATGCCGCGCTCGTAGAGCTCCATCGCCCACGAGATCGACGAACCGAGCGATGCGGTGTCGAGCCCGAGGTCGTTGGCGATGTTGTTGAGGCGCAACACCTGCTTCATGTCCTTCAGGCCGATCATCGGCCCGAACTTGCCGACCGTGACGTACTCGGGGCCGTCACCCTTGTCGTAGCGGTCGCCGACGCCGTCGCCGGTCATCGTGAGGTCGTTGAGCGGGCGGCAGTTCACCGGGCAGCGGAAGCAGCCTTCCATGCCGGGGCGCGTCGCGTCGAGGTTTTCGGCGTCGAGCGCGTCGGTCCATGTGGTTTTCTGATTGTTGAGCGTGCCCATCGCGCCAAGCACGCGCGAGGGCTTGTAGAGGAACGGCGTTCCGCGCGTCTTGAGCGCGTTCTTCACGACGCTCGTGCCGAGGAGCTGCTTGGCGATGACGCGGTTGTAGGGCTTCACGTCGGCGGGGTGGTGGCCGGCAACGCGTTTCGTGTCGATGCCGTGCACGACGATCGCCTTCAGCTTGTGCGCGCCCATCTTCGCACCCGTGCCGCCGCGCGCGTAGATCGCCTTCGGCCCGCCCATGATCCCGGCCGACAACACGCCGTGTTCACCCGCGACCGTGATCGACGCCATCGCGAGATCGCGCGTCCACTTGCCGCCGATGTCCTTCTCGATCTGGTCACGGAAGTCGATGTTGTCGAGTCCGACGTAAGGGTCGGCGTTGCGGAACTCGACCTTGTCGTCGTGGAGATAGAGGTACGTCCACTCGTCGGCGCGACCGTAGATCACGAGCCGGTCGTAGCCCGCGAGCTTCAGGAACGACGGGAAGTAGTCGCCGCAGTTGCTGTCCATGAGGACGTACGATTCGGGCGACCAGCTCGTGACGTTGCCGCGCGCGGCCGACGGAACGACCCCGGTCAGCAAGCCGCTGCCGAAGATGATCGGGACGGCAGGCGACAGCGGTCCGCCTTCGACCGTCGGGTCGAGGAGGTTGTACAGGTAGAACATGTTGCCGCCGCGACCTTCGAGAAACGTCTCGACGACTTCTTTTGGCGTGTAACCAAAGCGCGTCGTCTTCGTCTCCAGGTCGACGAAGAGCGTCTTCTGTTGCGTGGGGTATTGCGGTTCGTCGGCGAGCCGGTCGAGCAGGCGCTCGACGGCCGCATCGAGCGCGGCCTTGGCGCGTTCGTCCGACTCGGGATCCGTAGCGAGATCGGGCGCGCCCGAGAGGTCGATCGACGGATCGCGCATGTGAGCGGGCTCGGGCGTCGGTTCGGGCAGGGGCTCGGGAGCCGAATCGTCGAAGGGGGTGTTCACGGGCTTCCTGCTCAGCAATCGTCGGTCGGCCTGGTGCGTCGCCACAGCCCGCTAGCGGTTCGGGGGCTCGGTGAAGCGCCGTCTCGGGGCGGCGAGTATACCATGCCAAGGGGGCTCTCCCCGAGCCTCGAGACGGGCGGAACGACGCTGGATCGCTTGTGCTATCTTGCGTCCTGGATTGAGGATCGAGAGAATCACGATGCGCGCCGAGAGCAGGTTTCGGATGAGCGGGTCCGACACGGTCGTCGGGTACTTCACGGGCTTTGCGGACGAGGAGATCGTCGCTCACGAGGGGGCCGTGCTCGGCTTCGCCGATCTCGAACGCGAGCTTCGGCGGGTTGCGGGCGAGGATGCCGCTTCGAGGCTCGATCCGAGTCGCGGCGTGGCTCATGAAGGAAGACGACCACGCTTTTCGGGAACCGCACTTTCGCTGCGTATGTTGCATCGAGCGATCGACCCCGTTCGATTGGCGCCACTCGACGTCGTCTATGCGAATTGCGGCCCCCTCGCGGCGCTGCTCTTCGAGGCGCGCGAGAGACACGGGCTCGACTTCCGGATCATCCGTGAGGTGCGAACGCTCGGGTGGGTCGGGTATGCCTTCCAAGAGTCGGTGGCTCGTGCGTTGGGACGTCCGACCGATCGCTGTGTGCACGCCTCGGAGTACGCGCGAGGGATCTGGGCGACCGCTCGAGGGCCCGGCGACGAGCACGCGTTTTATCCCGTCGTCGAGAGACGCTCGGGAGATGTAGCGGCGCGCCGTATTCGTCTCCCGAACCAAGGACGGGTCGCCGGGTACTTCAGCCGAGTCACGCGTGACAAAGGGTTTCACGAGCTGCCGCGGATCGTCGAGCGCCTCCACCACGCAGGTTGGCCGCTCCGCGAAGTGAGAGTGTACGGCTCCGTGATCGAACCCGAATGGATCGGGGCAGTGCGCGAGAGCCTTCGCGCGCAACAGGTCGAGTTGCGCTTGTACGGCGAGGTGCCTCATCGGCGAGCGCTGGCGGCGATCGAGGCCGTCGATGTCGTGTTGTTCCCGAGCCTTTCGAGTTTCGAGTCGGCGGGGCGCGTCGTCGTGGAAGCCGTGTCGATCGGTCGCGCTGCGGTGGCGAGCGACTTCTGCGCGGGGGCGGAGCTCGGCATTCCCGGGCTTCGGATCCCGGTGCGTTTCGCACGATCGAGGCGCGGGTCGACGAGTCGGGCGTTCTCCGTGGGGACACTCGACGTCGACGCATGGAATCCACCGTCTCCTGCGGCGGTGGAAGGCATCGAGATCGACGACGAGGCATACCGATCCGATCCGGAGCGTCTCAGAGCGTTGCTCGATCCTGCGCCACTCGCAGCGAGATCGCTCACGGCCGCTCCGCTCGCGATGTCGATCGAAGCTCCCGATTTCGATCGCGAGACGGCGCTCGAATCGTGCGCCGGCGTCCGGCGCGCACTCGCGGGACGAGCGGTCGCGGACCGTGGTTTCCTACAGCTTGGCGGGCGAACGAAGCACGCGATTCTCGACACGGGCTATCGGCCGGATGTCGAGTTCCGCCGGTGTGCGAAGCGCGAAGCTCAGAATCTCGATCGCGTGCCCGGATCGGCCGCTCCCTTCCCGTGACTTTTGTCTCTTGGTGGCGTTCTCGAGGTGATACCCCTCGGAGGCGCCGGGTGCGGGAGGGTGCTACGGTAGCGAGTTCTCGTCTCGGGGCCCGAATCCGCGAGGGTCGTGTGCCGCTCGAGCGATCCTGACGACCAAGGAGGAAGTCCGATGTTGAAACGACTAGGGGTGGCGGGGGTGCTCGCGGGTTTCTGCTGCGTGATACTCGCGGGAGGCGTGTTTGCAGGTGGTGTCATCGAGCTTGCCGACACGAGTTGGGAAATCGATGGAAAGTCGACGGCTTCGTTGAGCAAGGTCGGGAAGTTGAAGGAAGACGGGTTGTTCTCGCTCGTCTTCGGCGCGAGCACGTTCGACTGGGCTGATCCTTCGGGTGCGATGCTATCGGGTGGGTTCTCGAACGATTCGAAGGGCACCGCTCGACTCGATCCGTCGGCGATGGCACTCGATGGCTACTTGCGAGCCAAGATCACGCAGATCGCCGCCGCGGAGGGCGTCGACGTCTTCGTGAAGAGCGTCGTGCCGACGAAGGTCGACGTGTCCGTAAAGCCGAAGGGGAAGAAGGGCGAAGTCACGGCCGATGCCAAGGTGAAGATCAAGGCAGAAGTGTTGCTGACGATCGACGGCGAGGACATCCAGTCGAAGCTCAACTTGTCCGCGAAGGCCAAGGGCGCGAATCCCGCGATGCTCGAGGGCACCGAATGGACGATTCCGACCACGGAAAAGCTGGCCGTCAAGCGACTCGGCACGATCCGAGACATGGGTACGCTGGACATCTTCTTCACGAGCGCGACCGATTTCGTCGCGGTGGGGGACGGAGGTGTCGTCTTCTCGGGAACGTGGGCTCTCGATGCCAAGGGAGACGTGCTCTTTCAGCCTCTTGCGAGTGAGGTCGAGGCTTACTTGGCGGACCTCATCGAAGACGGCACGGCCGGAAGCGACGAGCCGGTCACGAATGTCGTGCTTTCACTCACGTCGAGCGAGGCGTCTGCGAAGTTGAAGCCGGGCGTCTCGATGAAGCTCAACTACAAGGCGAGTTTCGAGGGATCCGGGGACGTGCTCGGCGAGCGTGTGTTCAGTACCGGGACCTATCGCGTGAAAGGCACCGGTTGCCCGGCGCTGTAGCAGGCTGCTGAGAAACCGGCCGGGGTGAGTTTTTCAGCAGCCTGCTAGAGCC
>JAUIME010000315.1 GCA_030433195.1 bacterium | reverse complement strand
GCGACCGATCGAAGACGAGCCCCGCGGCGCTCGGGCTCGCTCCGCCCCACTCGTTCGTCTACAATCAGTCGAGCGATCCTTCGATCCGAGCCGTCGGCAGATACGAGGATCGCATCGGTGCATCCGATCCGAACCCGACAACCCAAAGCGAGGCCGAGATGATTCCGCTCCCGAGTCTTCGTTCGATCGCGTGTCTCCTCCTGTTCGCGATCGTGCCCGCCACGGCGGAAGAGACGACGAAAGAGTCCGCCGTCGACCGACTCCTCCGCGAGAACGACGAGATCCGCAAGGAGGTCGAGGCCTACGCGGCCGATGGAGGCGAGTGGGTCGCTTCGCTTCGCCGCGACATGAATCCGGAGCTCCGCAAGCTCATCACGGACGACTTCGATGCGCTCACCGAAGAGCTCGTGACGCAAGCGGACGAGTTCTCGAAGATGGCCGAGCAGCGCGTCCGTCCGCGCGAGACCGCGATCGTCATTCTGGGAGCCGCGCGGATCATCGAACGGTTCGAGGAGGCCCTGCCCGAGATCGTGCTCGAGGATGCCGTCGAACGTGTTCGCCCGAGGGTCACGATGATCCGCGAACGCATGGACCGAGCCGCGGAGCGGGCGGCTCGCCGGTTCCTCGAGACTCCGCCCTTCGAAGCGAGCCTCGATGCCGACGACCCGCCGTCGAAACGCCTCGTTTCCACCGTCCGCGACCGAACCGACTGGCCACAGTATCGCGGCGCCGCGGATCGCAACAACTACCGCGTCGGCACGACGCCGCCGAAGCGGCCCGAGGTCCTCTGGTCGAACGCCACCGCGACGAACCCCGCGGCGGTCGGCGACTCCGTCTGGGTGACAGGCGAGACCCTTCGCAAGCTCGCATTGCGTTCGGGAAAGACGCTCGGCGAATGGCCCCTGAGCGCAGCCGCCACGCCCGTCGTCACCGACGATGCCGTGATCGTCCATACGTCGAACGGAGTGTACGCGATTCGACAGGATCTCGAATCCGAAGTGTGGGCGTTCCGCAACGTCGCCCCCAAGACCACGCTGCACGCGGCGCTGTCCGGCACGACCTACGTCGTCGTACTCGCTTCCGGCGATCTCTTGGCACTCGACGTCGCAGACGGCACCGAGCGTTGGCGCACGCGCGTGACCGGCGACGAAGGAGAACGGACGTTCCTGCGCGGGATCGAGTGCTCCCCCATGATCGCCGACGGCCACGTCTTCATCGGCACGATGAGTGGGTGGTTCCGCGCGTTCGATCTCGAGACGGGCGAAGGGGTCTGGCGATACCAAGGCGACCACGCGTTCGGATGGACCGATCCCGTCGCGGCGTTCGGCAAGGTCTTCATCGGCGACCGCGCCGGCGTCGTGCACGCCTTCGACATCGAGTCGGGGCGCGAAGTCTGGAAGCGGCTCACGGGATCGACCGGACTCTCGGAGCCGGGAATCCTGCCCGGTGCGATCGTCGTCGGCCATGCGAACCTCCTGACCGTCCTCGATCAAGCGACCGGACGCAGCGATTCGCGGCGCTTCGCGACCGGACTCAACCCGTTCGGCTCGCCGACCCTCCTCGGCGACGCGGTCCTCTTCGGCAACCTCGACGGCAACTTCTACGCGTTCGACTTTGGCACCGAGGAGCCGATCTTCCGGCTCGAGGCCCTGCCCGAGCAGCAAGTCTCCGACTTCGTGTTCCATCGGGACGTGTTGCTCGTCTCGACCACCGCGGGACTGTACGCGCTCGCCGACCCGTCGACCTCACCCGAAGCCGAAGCTCCGTCCGAACCGGCATCGAAAGCGACAGGACTCCACGTCGTCGAGCTCCGCTGACACGCGCTGCCGGATCCGGACGCAAGTGGACCGACGTCCCTCGTCGCTTCGACGTTTGGCTGTCGCATCATTCGAGGCGGGCACGCAGTGCGTCGATCGCCTGCTGGATTCGCGTGCGGCCGGCTTCGTCCGACGGATCGAGGGTGGCCAACGATCGCTCGATCGCTTCGAGCGCGTGCGGGACCCGCTGATCTCGATCCGCGATCATCACGAGGTAGGACAGCTCGAGATCGACTTCTTCGGTCATGCGACCGAAGCCCGCAAGGGTGTTCGCGTACACCTCGATCGCGTATCGATGGGCCTCGTCGATGCGCTCCGCCTGGCGATGCATGCGCGCCGCGTTCGCGAGAGTTCGAAGTGTCCGAGGATGCGTCGGACCCGCGATCCGTCGCTCCACCTCGACGAGCTTCGCGATCGTATCCGCCGCCGCCTCGTGATCGCCCCGTTCATGCAGGGCCCGCGCGAGCGCGGCTCGAGACGCCCGGCTCTCGGGATGCTCGATGCCATACGTCGCCTCGAGAGTTTGCGTCGACTCTCGGAAGACCTCGAGCGCCTCCTCCGACCGTCCCGCGTCGAAGTGGACTTCGCCGATCGCACAGAGAGCTCGCAGGGTCTCGGGATGCGTCGCCCCGAGCGCTTCGCGGTGGATCTCGTAGTTCTCGTCGGCGAGCGTTCGCGATTCGTCGACGCGGCCCTGCTGTCGGTAGAGAAGCGTGAGGTTGTGCACGCACGAGCGAGTCATCGAATGCGACGGCCCGAACACGCGCCGGAGCTCCTCGAGCAGTTCGGTGAACATCGGCTCGGCTTCGTCGAGACGCCCGGCCTGGAGCACGAGCCCGGCGAGATTCTGACGCGCCCCGAACGTCTGGGAGACTTCGAGTCCGTGAAGCTCGGCCTCGTCGATTCGACGACGGAACACGGCCTCGGCTTCGTCGTAGCGTTCCTCGTCTGCATAGAGAACACCGAGTACGCTCAGCGCTTCCTGTCGCAGCGAGACGACGTTCGGAGTGCTCGTCCGAGCGTCGGCGAGTGCGTCGAGCGATCGGTGCAAGAGCTCCTCGGCACGATCGACCTCGCCGGCGGCGCGAGCCGCGCTCGCGAGCTGGATCGTGGCGTTGACCGCCACCAGATGCCGGTCGTCTTCTTTCTCGCGGCATCGGTCGAGGACCTCCTCGAGCATCGTCATCGCCTCGACGAGACGCCCTTGCCGACGCGCGAGGTTCGCGACCATCACGCACGCGTCGAGCGTGTCGAATGCGTCGTCGCCAAGCTCGCGCACCCGAATCTGCCATCCCTTCTCGAGCTGGGGCCGTGCCGCGTCGAACTCCCCGAGCAGTGTCAGCGTTCGGCCGAGCGACAGTCGGATCGCGGCCGTCACGAGAGGTTCGTCCGCGAACCGTCCGCCGGGTGCCGAAGCTCGATCGATGCGCGAGGATGCCACGTCGAGCACTTCGCGCATCGAGACCTCACGCCCCCGCCCCTTTGCCGACGACGGAACAACCGCGGAGAGCAGGTCCTCGTTGAGAAAGTCGTTGACCGCTTCGGCGATCGCTGCCTGACGCGTCGCTTCGATCGCTTCCCGGTCGGCGCGACGCGCCTGCGCATTCGCCGAGATCAGGCCCGTCACGGTCCCGGCGGCGCCGAGGACGAAGGCGAGCACCGCGATCGATGCGGCCACCGTCACTCCCTTGCGTCGCCGCACGAACTTCCGGAGTCGATAGACGAGACTCGGAGGCGTCGCGAGGACGGGCTTCTCGTCCAACGCTCGACGGATGTCGTCAGACAACTCGCCCACCGTGCGATACCGACGCTCGCGGTCCTTCTCGAGACACTTCATGACGATCGAGTCGAGGTCGCCGCGCAGGCAATGAGACAGCGCACGAACGGAGAGACCCCGCTGCCTCGCCGCGGTCTCGGTCTCGGCCCGCTCGCGAATCACGCACACCGATGGCTTCGGCGGATCCTCCTCGAGCACGACCCGCAGAATCTCGGCGTAACTCGCGCGCGGCCGGATCAGCGCGTCGGTGGGACGCAACCCCGCGAGAAGCTCGTAGAGGACCACTCCGAGCGAGTACACGTCGGATCGCGTGTCGGCATCGGCCCCGTCCGTCGATGCTTGTTCGGGCGACATGTACTCGGGCGTCCCGATGATTTGGTCCGGTCGCGTGAGTCCCTGTTCGGATCCACCGGGAGCCGCGGCTTTGGCGATCCCGAAGTCGATCACCTTGACGAGCGGACGCCCGTCGCCCGGCTGCACGAGAATGTTGCTCGGCTTGAGGTCGCGGTGGATGACGCTCTTCTGGTGTGCATGCTGCACGGCGAAGCACACTTGCTCGAACAACTCGAGACGAGCGCGAATGGAGAGATTCTCCAAGTTGGCGTATCGCGTGATCGGTTCGCCGCGAACGTACTCCATCACGAAGTACGGTCGTCCGTCTTCGGTCGAGCCCGCGTCGAAGACCTTCGCGATCCCCGCGTGGTCCATCATCGCGAGCGCTTGACGCTCGGCCTCGAATCGCGCGACGACTTGCTCGGTATTCATCCCGAGCTTGACGAACTTGATCGCGACGGGGCGTACGATGGGGTGCTCTTGCTCGGCGAGGTAGACACTCCCCATCCCGCCCTCGCCGACACGCTCGACGACTCGATAGCTGCCGATGTGCGCTCCCGGGCGAATCGGCTCCTCGTCGCACACTGCGGGCCTCAGATCGAGAGCCCCACCCCTATCGGATTTCTCGAACAGTTCTTCCGCGTTCTCATGGGCTCGAAGCAGCTTCATCACACGAACGCGCAGCGCTTCGTCCTCGCCGCACGCCTCGCGTACGAACTCGTCGCGCGCGGCGCCGGAGAGCTCGACCGCGTCGAGAAACACCTTCTTGGCTCGATTCGTAGAACTCATGCGACACTCGCGCTCTTCCGCCGACCCACACGATCCCGAACGGCCTCACCACCTCATGCCGACGACCGCGTCCGCAGGTGGATCCGTCCGAGTTGCTTCGCGAGAAACACGCCACGCAGCTGCCACGGATTCCGAAAGGAAACGGCCCGACCGCTCCCGAAGCATCGCCGACAAGCCGCCCAGCGACGTCGTCAGGCGCGCCAGGGTCCGGTGACCGCGAACGTCAGTCCTTCGGCTTGTGCGTTGAAGAACAACGTCGTGCCGTCGGGCGAGAAGGTCGGGCCGGCAAGTTCGGAGTTCGTCGCGCCCCGCGCCATCACGTAGGTGGTGCCGTCGGGGCGCACACCGACGATGCGATCGCGGCCGCGGCCGTCTTCGGAGACGATCAGGTCGCCCCACGGCGCGATCGTCACGTTGTCGCAGTTCTCGAGAATTCGAGTGTCGTTGGGTTCGAGGAACAACTGCAACCGGCCCGGCTCGGATGCTTCGTCAGCTCCGCCTTCGAAGCGGCTCGGCACGTAGCGCCAGATCTGCCCGGCTCGAAGCGGTCCGCCCGTGGTGCAGGCGAAGTACAACTCGCCATCGCCGTACCAGATCCCCTCGGCTCGGGCGAAGCGGGCTCCGCCGGCGTCGAAACCGCGCAGTCGCAGGTCGTTCTCCGGGGCCTCTGGCTCGTCGAGATCGATCCACTCCGTTTCGAGCCACTCGCCTCGCTCGACGGTTCGCGAATCGGCCGCGTTGCGGGTATCGAGCGAAGGGCGCTCCCGCACCGCGAGAGCTTGCAGACGTCCGCCCCGAAGCCACGCATCGTGGGCGTCGGGCAAGAAGCGCGTCAGGATTCCGTCGTCGACGTCTTCGGTCTGGTAGACGATTCCCGTTCGCGGATCGACCGCGACCGCTTCGCGCCGGAACCGTCCCATCGCTCGAAGCGGAATCGACGCCGCGAGCCCGGACGAGGCCGCGGGAACCTCGAACGCGTAGCCGTGGTCCTTCCCGCAACCGTCTCCCGCTCGCTCGGTCGTCTCCTCGCACGTGATCCAGGTACCGCGCGGAGTCGGACCGCCGGCACAGTTTCGCAGGGTGCCCGCCAGACTCAGATGGTGGGACTCGAGGGTTCGGCGGACGGTGTCGTAGACGAGCGTCGTGGTCCCGCCGAGGCACGGGCCGTCGTCCGTCACATCGTAGCAGCGGTCGGATGCGAAACGGCGTCGGTGCCCCAGCGTCCGACGATTGAAGTCGGCGATCTCGCCCTCGGCGCCGAGGCCGACCTCGTGATTCCTCACGAGAATCGTCTTGCCGCTCTTCCCTCGAAAGGCGGCCATGCCGTCGTGAAGCGGAGGGACGAGCAGGCCGTCGCTCATGCGCTCGCCGTGTCGCGAGATCACTTGGTACTCGAAGCCGAGCGGCAGGTCCAAGATCCCGGCTTCGTCCGGCCGAAGCGGTCCCCACCCGAAGGCCGACGACTCTTCCGAGGCGGCGACGATGCCCGCCCGCGCCACGAATCGCCCGAGGCCGCTGAAGCCCAGTGTCACGGCGGCCGAGCCGATCAGGAAGTCGCGTCGTGTCGTTCGATGAGTGCTCATGTCCACACGATACCCGAGCCGACGCGGCCTTCCAAGGTCGACGCGGGCCGCTCACGAAATCCTCACGGCGCTCGCCGCGGGGATCGGTGAGAGACGACCCGCGAGCCGAAGCCCGCGGATCGTCTGGGGAAACCATCATCGAAACTACATGACCG
>JAUIME010000314.1 GCA_030433195.1 bacterium | reverse complement strand
GCCATTCCGACGTGGAGTGAAAGTCGAGCGTGCATGCGCGACAGCGTCGTTCGTCGGCGAAGCGCGGTCAAGTCGAGCGCTCGATCTGACGGACGTCCTCGTGACGGATGCCGAACTTCGCGAGGTACTTGCGTAGGCGGTCAGCGTCGTTGCGGGTCGCGCGTCGTTCGCGGGAGCGTGCGAACAGGATGCGTCCGGCTTCCGAGAGCGAGGGGGTGTTGCGGACGACGTCGAGAACGTCGGCGAGCTGGACGCGGTCGAAGCGGTCGAGCCGTTCGGCGGCTTCGGCGCCGAGCACCGACTCGAGCAGCCGCTCGGCGTCGTTGCGCTTGGCGTCTGATTCGGGGCGTTCCCACCCGCGGCGCAAGCGTTCGATCTCTTCGTCGACGACTTCGCGGCGGATGCGGCCGGAGGGTGCGAGCGTCGCCATGCGCGTGAGCGCGGCGTTCAGGTCGCGGAAGTTCGAGCGCCAGGTGGCATCGTCCGAGGTGGCGAATCGCAGGAAGCGTTCGCGCGCTTCGCGGTTGAAGCGGATCTGCCGACCCGTGCGGCGCGCGAACTGGTCGAGCTCGTAGGCGAGGTTCGGTTCGATGTCGTCGCGGCGGTCGCGAAGCCCCGGGAGTTCGAACGTCCAAAGATCGATGCGCGCGAGCAGGTCCTCGCGGAACGCGCCGCGCGCGACCTCGACGCGCAGGTCGCGGTTCGTTCCCGCGATGAGCTGGAAGTCGCTCTCGACCTCGCGGTCGGAGCCGACCGGGAAGAAGCGCTTCTCTTCGATCGCGCGCAGCAGCATTGCTTGTTCGTCGAGGCCGAGCTCGCCGATCTCGTCGAGGAACAGCACGCCGTCGCGCGCCGACACGAGCAGCCCCGAGCGATCCGACGTCGCGCCCGTGAACGCGCCTTTCACGTGACCGAAGAGCGTCGACATGGCGGCATCCCCGCGGAGCGTCGCGCAGTTGACGTCGACGAACGGTCCGTCGACTTGGCGCCGCGCGTGCTTGAGCTCGTAGATACGTCGCGCGAGCTGCGACTTGCCGGCCCCGGTCGGACCGGTCAGCAGCATCGGCGCTTCGGACGCGATCGCGACATGCTCGATGCGGTCGATGAGCGCGTTGAACGCCGCGCTTCGCGTTTCGATGCCCGATTTCAGGAACGACGAGGCTTCGCGATGCTCGTCGCGAAAGCGCATCGCGATGCGGTCGTACCGCGACAAGTCGAGATCGATGATCTGGTAGCGCCCGATCTCGCCGCCGCGAAACCGCTTCGGCGGCGACGTCTGCACGAGCCGCGCCGGGAAGTGACGCGACTCGGTGAGCAAGAACAGGCAGATCTGGGCGACGTGCGTGCCGGTCGTGATGTGCACGAGGTAGTCCTCGCGATCGGGATCGAAGGCATACGACCGCGCAAACTCGTGCAGGGCTCCGAACACCTCCTGGAAGTCCCACGGGTCACGCCAGTCGAGGACGTGCCGCCGCACTTCGGTCTCGGGCGACACGGCGCGAAGATCCGACGCCACGATCTCGGCCGTCGGCGCGCTCTTCTTCGGATGCATGAGCTCGACGCGCTCGATCAGCAGGTCGTCGTGCTGGCACAGCGAGACGGTCGGCCGCCAACGATTCCAGCGGTCCTCGTCGGGCCGCGCCGAGTCGAGCGTGGTGCCGAGGAGGCCGAGAACGACAACGGGCTTCGACATAGCGAAGATTCTAAGACACGATCCGTGGATATCAACATCGGGCCAGATCCGAATCGCGCCGAAACAGCCGCCTACGGCGGGTGGATCTTTTCATGTGGTTGCAGCGAAGCATGTTATGGAATCCTGTCGAAGATTCTCACCACCGATGGCACGCCGCGTGTTTCAGTCCCCTTCCGTGCGGCGACGCGACACGGTCGCCGCGCCCGAGTCTCAGAGGGTTGTTCGGCGCGGGTTCGGTCGCCAAGATGCGGATCGATTCGACCCGGCGACACGCAACGGCGGGCGACCCGAACGAGACGCACGAACGAAGCGAGTTTCGAGGATGAAACGATGAAGACGCAGGACCACATCTCGATCGACGGAGCCCAGGGGGAAGGCGGGGGCCAGGTTCTCCGCTCGTCGCTCGCGCTGTCGCTCGTGACGGGGCGGGCGTTCGAGATCGTGAACATCCGCGCGGGTCGCAAGAAGCCGGGGCTTCTGCGTCAGCACCTGACGGCCGTGACGGCCGCCGCGCGTGTCGGCGGGGCGGAAGTGGAGGGCGCCGATCCACGCTCGACGTCGCTTCGCTTCCGTCCCGGGGCCGTGGGTCCGATCGACGCGGAGTTCGCGGTCGGGACGGCGGGCAGCACGACGCTCGTTCTGCAGACGGTGTTGCCGGCGTTGCTCACGGCATCCGGTCCATCGAAGATCCGACTCGAGGGCGGGACGCACAACCCGTTCGCGCCGCCGTTCGACTTCCTCGAGAAGACGTTCTTGCCGCTCATTGCACGCATGGGACCGAAGGTCACGGTGGCGCTCGAGCGCCCGGGGTTCTTTCCCGCGGGCGGAGGGAAGTTCACGGTGACGATCGAGCCGAGCGAGGCGTTGAAGCGGATCGATCTGCTCGAGCGCGGCGGTATACATCAACGTCGCGCGGTGGCGCGGGTGGCGGGTGGTGTTCCGCGAAGAGTCGCGGAGCGTGAGGTTCGCGACATCGCGCGGAGGCTCTCGATGAAGCCGACCGATTGTCACATCGAAGAAGTCACGGATTCGCTCGGACCCGGCAACATCGTCACGATCGAGCTCGAGTCGGATGCGGTCACCGAGGTCTTCACGGGCTTTGGCGAACGCGGCGTACCGGCCGAATCGGTCGCGCAGAGCGCCGTGAAACGAGCACGGAAGTACATCGCATCGGATGCGCCGGTCGGGGAGTACCTCGCCGACCAGTTGTTGCTGCCGATGGCGATCGCGGGCGGCGGTTCGTTCCGAACTCTGCCGCCCACACGACACACGTTGACGAACGCAGACGTGATCCGCGCGTTCCTCGACGTCGACATCGACATCCGAAAAGAGACGCGCGAAACATGGCGCGTGACGATCGAAACGACAGGAGACGACCGATGAGCCCGAAGTCGAAGAATCGAAAGGCGCGGGACAAGGCATTCATGAAGCCGAAGTCCAAGATGAAGAAGATCGACGCCGGATCGTCGACCCCGGTCGCGACGAAGCCGTTCGTCGAGCGGGGCGCGCCCGCGCACTATCGCCAGTGGGGAACGGATCTCGAGCCGCAGTCGGTCGCGCAGATGGACAACGCGTGCCGGCTCCCGGTCGCGGTGCGCGGAGCGCTCATGCCGGACGCGCACCTCGGCTACGGCTTGCCGATCGGGGGAGTCCTCGCGACCGAGAACGCCGTGATCCCGTACGCCGTCGGAGTCGACATCGCGTGCCGCATGAAGATGACCGTGCTCGATCTGCCGGTCTCGTTGCTCGACGACGACGACTCGTCGCTTCGAAGCGCGATCGGCCGCGAGACGAAGTTCGGGGTCGGCGCGAAGTTCAAGCAGAAGCGCGAACACGCCGTGCTCGACGAAGATTGGTCCGTGAGCCCGATCACCGAGGAGTGCAAGAGCAAGGCGTGGGCGCAGCTCGGAACGAGCGGAAGCGGAAACCACTTCGTCGAGTTCGGAGAGCTGACGATCGACGAAGCCGCCGACCTTCCGCTCGAAGCCGGACGGTACTTGGCGTTGCTCTCGCACAGCGGATCGCGCGGAACCGGAGCGGCCGTGGCGAGCTTCTACAGCAAGCTCGCGATGCGCCTGCGTCCCGAACTCCCGCGCGAGTTGCAGCATCTCGCGTGGCTCGACCTCGACACCGAAGAAGGACAGGAGTACTGGAACGCGATGGAGCTCATGGGAAAGTACGCCGAAGCCAACCACGCGTGCATTCATGAGCACATCGCGAAGAACCTCGGGGTCGACGTGCGACTCGACATCGAGAACCATCACAACTACGCATGGAAGGAGCGCCACGACGGACGCGACCTCATCGTTCACCGAAAGGGAGCGACACCGGCCGGCAAGGGCGTCCTCGGAATCATCCCCGGATCGATGTCGAGCTCGACCTACATCGTCCGCGGCCTCGGAAGCGAGGATTCGCTCGCATCCGCCGCTCACGGAGCCGGCCGCGTCATGAGCCGAACGCAGGCCAAGAAGACCTTCGACTGGCCGACGGTGAACGCTCACCTGCGTGAACGTAAAGTCAAGCTCCTCTCGGCCGGTCTCGACGAGGTCCCGATGGTCTACAAGAACATCGACGAAGTCATGGCCGCGCAGTCGGACCTGGTGCAGCCGATCGCGAAGTTCCGCCCGCGCTTGGTGAAGATGGCGCAAGCGGGCGAGCGGCCGGAGGATTGATGCGAGTGAGGCGTACCGGGAACCGTCCTGACTACCGACGTGTGATCGAAGAACTGAAGCTTCTTTCCTCGCTACACGAGTTCGACCCGAGGGTCATCGGAACGCCGCCTCTCGGCCTCGACACGTATACGAGCGACATCGATATTGCGTGCAGTACCGGGGACCTCGCCCGGTTTGAAGAGGTCGCACGAGAGTCGTTCGGCGCGCTCGAGGCCTTTCAATGCTCGAGGTTGACCGCGCAAGACCAGGCGTCCGTGGCGGCGCGATTCTATGCTACGGGGTGGGACGTCGAGGTTTTCTGTCAGACCATCCCCACGGATCAGCAGTGGGGAGTGCGACATTTCAGAATCGAGCAGCGACTCTTGAACCTCGAGCCGGGCCTGCGGCCGTTGATTCGGCGCCTCAAGGAGAACGGCCTGAAGACGGAGCCCGCCTTTGCCCAAGTGTTGAAGCTGCCGGGAGATCCCTTCAGGGCGTTGTTGGACCTCGAACGACGAAGCGACGACCAGATCAGGCGTCTGCTCGCTGGGCGGAAGTGAGGTAGACCGCCGATGCATCCCGCCACGACGAGGAGCTCAACACTTCTCTTGAGCGATGGCTCTATTCGCACTACCATGACCGGAGCATGTCCTTGCAACTTCCCGAGCGAGACACTGTGCAGCGTGGGGCTGCCGTCGATTCGGTCAAACTCGTCTCGGGTACACGAACGCGCTCACTTGAACTGATCTTGTCGACGACCGCATGCACGATTCGGCTCGTGTTCCTGTACCTGCTGAGCGCTTCGTTCGAGCGCTACAAGATGTCTCCTGTGTCGCCCGAGGTCGGGTCAGACGATCGTGAGGACAGCATCGATGGTGCCGCACGCGCTGTCCCCTCATGGGCTGTTCCATCCGAACTCTCGCGTCATGAAGTCTGCTTGCACCAGGGCAATGAAGGGATCGCCACGGATACGGGAGTCGTTGGATTTCGTGGTCGAGGAGGACATCGCTCTTGTCGCGGAGGTGATGAAGTCAATCCATCGACAGGAAGAGAGGTGGTCGAGCGAAGCTCGTTCGTCGGATCTTCCGCACGTGATCGCTTCTGCTATCTCGTAGCGGTACATCCACACGTTCCGGGGTGGAATGCACGAGAGCAACTCCAGCCCCTCGTAGGTCGAAGGCCTCGATCGCTTCTTGAAGTCGATCCTCATGCCGATCGGTGCGAGATCGAATGATGAGTGACGGTCGCCAGGCACGGATAGAGGAACTTCATCTGATGGCAAATCTGTTTGCGGCTGTCATCCTTGTTACCGCTTCTTGCGCCATCGCCCGAGCGCACGATCTCAGGGTCCCGGAGGAATACCTGACGATCCAGGCGGCGATCGTAGCGGCTGCGAATGGAGATACGGTTCTCGTGTCACCAGGAACCTACGTCGAGAATATCGACTTCCTGGGTAAGGCAATCCACCTCCGCTCGGTAGCTGGTCCAGATGAGACGACAATCGACGGCAGCAGCGCGCCGAGCAGTGTGGTTAGTTTTCGGAACAATGAAACAAGGGATGCGGTCATCCAAGGCTTCTGCATTCGAGGCGGATCCGGGACCTTCACGAGGAATCAGCGATATGGCGGCGGGATTGTGTGCGAAGATTCCTCGCCGCATATTCTCGAGAACGACATCGCGCTGAACACCGCAGAGTTTGGCGGCGGGATCGCCTGTTTGGGGACAGCTTCGCCGTACATTTCACGAAATGCGATTCGTGAGAATGAGGCGACAGAGAGGGTCCTTGGGCTCGGGGGTGGCGTCTATTGCCGAGAGGAAGCACGTCCAGTCATTGAAGGCAATCAGATTCTATCGAACCGGTCTTCGTTTTCTGGCGGGGGTATTGGGGCTACGATCGCGACCGTGCCGACAATTGTCGGAAACTCCATCTCGGAAAACTTTGCTCCAAGCAACGCAGCAGGAATAGCGATGCAGTCTACATCTGGAGGATTCATAGCGAACAACGTCGTCGGGTCTCAAGTCTCACGGGGGATCATGATCAACACGAGTCACGGTGTCGAGATCATCGACAATCTCTTCGAGAACAGTTCGAATCATGCCCTCTGGGTGGTAGCA
>JAUIME010000998.1 GCA_030433195.1 bacterium | reverse complement strand
CGTCGCGGATGCGTTCGCCGTTCCCAGGAGGAGCGTACGTATCGTCGCCGGTCACTCCGGGCGAGCGAAGATCGTCGAGATCGTCGATCACGATGTAGAGGACTGCCGCCGCCGCTTCGAAATGCTCGCATCGCCGGTGCGCGGCGTTGACATAGGCGGGGGGCGTGATTAGCTGCCAGGCACCAATCCGAGGAGGGTTCAGCCGACCATGCCCATCTACGAGTATCGCTGTTCGAAGTGCGGCGACTTCGAGACTACCCAGAAGATCACCGACCCGCCGCTGCAGAAGTGCCCGACCTGCCGTAGGAAGGTGACGAAGCTGATCTCGGCCACCTCGTTTCAACTCAAGGGGAGCGGCTGGTACGTGACGGACTACGGCAAGGGAACGTCCGGAGCCGGCAAGAAGAGCGACTCGGGTTCCGGCTCGTCGTCCGAAAGTAAGAGCTCGTCCGAGACCAAGAGCTCGTCGAAGGACACGAAGGCGGCCTAGGCCGCCGTTCGTTCTCCGATTCGACGGTCCCCGCACTCCCCGCGAGGCCCGTCGCCACCTCGCGACCTCGCGTCTCCCGTGCCGCCGACCACCGTTCATGTCGGAATCGATACCGGCGGCACGTTCACCGACCTCATCGCCGTCGGCGACGACGGCGTTCGAACCCATAAAGTCCTATCGACGCCCGATGATCCCGCTCGCGCGGTGCTACAGGGCGTTCGCGAACTGCTCGCCGACGGCGTTGCCGATGTCATCACCTACGGCACGACGGTCGCGACGAATGCGCTTCTCGAGCGACGTGGCGCGCGTGTCGTCCTGCTGACGACCGCGGGCTTCGAGGATGTCCTCGAGATCGGGCGGCAGAACCGCCCCGATCTATATGCTCTCGAGCCGCAACGGGTAGAGCCGCTGGTCGGGCGCACCGATCGGATCGGCGTCGCCGAGCGTCTCGATCATCATGGAGCGGCTCTCGTTCCGTTGACACAACGCGAACTGCGTCGGGTCGCCTCGCTGCTGCGCCGGCGCAAACCCGACGCGATTGCGGTGTGCTTGCTTCACGCCTACGTCGACGGTGGTCACGAGCGATTGCTCGGTGAGCTTGCGGACGAACTCGGGATCCCGTGCACGCTGTCGCACGAACTCGTCGGCGAGCATCGCGAGTACGAGCGCACCAGCACAACCGTCATCAATGCGTACGTCGCGCCGGTCATGCGGGCGCAT
>JAUIME010000313.1 GCA_030433195.1 bacterium | reverse complement strand
CGGCTGATGGCACGTGCCGCAGGCCATCGTGTTGTCGCTCGAGAGCTGCTCGTCCCAGAAGAGGATCTTGCCGAGTAGCGCCTTCTCGGGCGTGATCGGGTTCTGCGGCGGGGCGGTCGGTGGCCCGACCTGCGCGGCCGCGGCGACAGCGAACCACAAGATCGCCCCGAGAGCCGCGAGGAGTCGTCGAATCGGTGCCGATGAGCTCATTTGAGGTCCCTTCCTTTCGGTCTTCTCGCACGACGAGCGCGGTTCGCGCTCGCTCCTGGGAGGGATCCCCCGAGCGTCGCACGCGATTCACGGGAAATTCCGGTCGCTCGCGGAAAGTTTCTGCGCGGCCCTGGCCGAGGCGTTCTCAGCCGTGCGTGGGGCGAGTACGATGGCGGGATGAAGAGTCCGGAAGGGAGAGATCCCGAGCGGCCGTCGCTGGCGGTCTCGCTCGGTCGACTCGAAGCGGGTGAGCGTGCGGCGCTCGCCGAAGTCTTCGATCACTACCGTCCGCGGTTGAACCACATGGTTCGGTTGCGGCTGGATGCGCCCGTTCATCGACGCGTCGATGCATCGGACGTCGTCCAAGAGTCGTACCTCGACGCCGCGAATCGCCTCCCCGAGTACCTTCGCGAGCGCAAGGTTCCACTGTACGTGTGGCTGCGGGGGCTCGTGCACGGTCGGCTCTTGAAGGTTCTGCGGCATCATCGCGGCGCGCAGTGTCGAGCGGTCGGGCGCGAAGTGGCTTCGCCATCGTCGACCGGCATCGCGGAAGCGCTCGCCGCGACGCAGACCAGCCCGAGCCAAGCTGCCGAACGCGAGGAGCGGCGCGGTCGCGTCCGCCTGGCGCTCGAGCGCCTCGGTGACGACGATCGCGACATCCTGCTCATGCGGCACTTCGAAGGACTCGGCAATCGCGACGTCGCCTCGGCGCTCGGGATTCAGGCTTCGACCGCGGCGATGCGCTACGGACGCGCGCTCGAACGGCTCGGACGCATGCTCGATCGTGACACGATGGCGTCGACGCGCGAGGAGTCGGTTCGATGATCCGCGACTCACGGGACGACGACCGCTCGTATGCTCGCCACGCCGCGCTCGCGGAAGCCGTCGCTTCGGCGAGGCGTCGCGGCACATCGTTCGACGTCGACGCGTTCGCGCAGCGTCATGCGCTCGAGCCCGTCGACGTCCGCCGTCAGGTCGAGATGCTCGAGGCACTCGACGAGCTCGGGTCCGATTCTCGGTCGGCGAGCGCGATCGTCGACGGCGGATCGTTGCCGGGCCACGCGAGCGAGCCGTGCGATTCCGCGACGCGGACGCTTGGCGATTATCGCCTGCTGCGACGCATCGGGTCCGGCGGGATGGGCGTCGTGTACGAGGCCGAACAGCTCTCGCTCGCGCGTCGCGTCGCGCTCAAAGTGTTGCCGCACGCGTCGACGCTCGATCCACGTCGTATCGAACGATTCCGGCGCGAAGCGCGTGCGGCTGCGAGTCTCGATCATCCTCATGTCGTGCCCGTGCATGCGGTGGGATTCGACGAGGGCGTTCACTACTACGCGATGCGCTACGTCGAGGGCGAGACGCTCGCTGTGCGGATGGCGCGCACCGTACGTTCGGCCGCGAGCTCACCGGAGCATGTTCGTGCGGGCGTACGCTTCGCGGGTCAGGCCGCGCACGCGCTCGCCCACGCGCACGAGCGTGGCGTGGTGCACCGCGACGTCAAGCCGTCGAATCTCTTGCTCGACGAGGACGACACGTTGCGTGTCGCCGACTTCGGGCTCGCCGCGCTCGAGGACGATTCGAGCGCGACGCGTACCGGCGACGTGCTCGGGTCGGTTCCGTACCTCAGTCCGGAGCTCGCAGCCGGCCGACGCGACGTCGACGCGCGCACCGATGTGTACTCGCTCGGCGCGACGCTGTACGAGTGGCTCACGCTCGAGCCTGTGTTCCAAGGGCGAGATCGAGCCGAGACGATTCGTGCGATCGCCGCGAAAGAACCGCGATCGATTCGCCGGCTGAACCCGGGCGTCTCGCGGCCGTTGGCGACGATCGTCGCGCGTGCGATGGCCAAGCGTCCGGCCGATCGCTACGCGTCGATGCGAGAACTCGCTGCGGATCTCGATCGATTCCTCGCGGGCGAAGCGATCGTCGCGCGCCCGTTGGCGTTCTCGGAGCGTCTCGTCCGCGTGGCGGATCGTCACCGGATCGCGGTGGGCGTGGGACTGCTCGCGCTCGTTATCGCGATGGCGGCTCTCGTGTTCGGGAACGCCGCGTTGCGACGCGAATCGCAGCGCGCCGATCGCGAGCGGGATCGCGCCGAGGCGCACGCTCGCCGGGCACGTGACGTCGTCGACGGGCTCCTCACGCGCGTGGCCACCGATCGTCTTGCGGACACGCCACACTCGATCGAGTTGCGCCGTGAGTTGCTCGAGGACGCGCTTCGCTACTACGAAGGATTCGTGATCGACGCGAGCGATGATCCCGAGGTCGCCCGCGAGGCGAGTCTCGCACGCGGTCGAGTCGGCAAGATCTACGAGGCGCTCGATCGTTTCGACGAAGCGGCCGATGCGTACCGGCAATCGATCGCCGAGCACGAACGGCTGCTGAGCATGGCCAATCCCGAGACGGCACCGAGGTTGACGCAAGAGCTCGCGCGGGCGTGGAACAATCTCGGCGTCATTCGGCTTCGGTCGTCCGATGCGGAAGGCGCGATCGCCGCGTATCGGTGCTCCGTGGAGCTCAAGCGCGGGCTCGTCGAGGCCGATCCGACGCGGCTCGAGCTACGAATCGAGCTCGCGCGGAGCCTTTCGAATCTCGCGGTTGCGCGGGAGCGAACCGGGGATTCGAGTGTCGCGGCCAAGATCGCGCGCGAGGCTCTCGAGCTGAAGGAGCGACTCGTCGCGGAGTCTCCCGAGTCGGGCGAGCTTCGGGACGAACTCGCCATGGCGTACAGCAATCGCGCGCGCGATGCGGAGAATCGCGGACGACCCGACGCCGCGCGCACCGAGTACACGCGCGCGATCGAGCAGCTCCGGCTCGCGATCGACCAAGGGCACGCACCGCTGGCGACGCGGGCAGCGCTCTACGGGTCGATCGGGCTTCGCGGTACGTGTGCTGCGAAGGCCGCGGACTGGCCGAGCGCGCGCAGCGATTTCGACGCCGCGATCGAGGGGTTCACGGCGATTCACGCCGATCACCCGACGATCTTCGAACACCGCGCGGACCTCGCGCTCTTCCTTTCGAATCGCGGGCTGCTCGCGTTGCAGCTCGGTGACCTGGTTGTCGCGCGGTCGTTCGTCGAGCGCGCGCTCGGGCATCGCACCGCGATTCTCGATGCGCGGCCGGACGCCCCTTCGCGCATGCGGGACGCGGCCGAGAGCCTGCATCACATGGCCGACATTCTCGCCGTCACGTGGCAGTTCGACGAAGCCGATACGCACTATCGTCGCGCGAACGAGCTGCGGGCCGATGCCGTTCGCGTGGCGCCGGGCGTCCTGCGATTTCGGCACGATCTGGCGACGGGCCGCGCCGCGCGAGCCGCCCTCGCCGAGCGTCGAGGGAACCGGGAGCTCGCACGCGACGAGTGGGAAGCGTCGGCGACGCAGTTCGAAGAGCTTCGATCCGTCGCACGAGAGAACGTCGAGATTGCCGAGTCGTTCGCGATAGCGCTGCACGGGGTCGTGCGCGCAGCCTTCGACGAGGGCCGGTTTCGCGACGCGAAGACCGCGCTCCGCAAAGCCCTGGCGATTCGCGAGGAGCTCTTCGACCAGTTCCCCGACGACGTACGTCGCCGCGCCCTCGCCGATATCGAGAACGACCTCGCATGGTTTCTCGTCTTCGAAGCCGAGCGGACGCGGGGCGATGCCGAAGAAGCCCTCGCGCTCTCCCGCCGTGCGGTCGAGCATGCTCCCGAGGTCGGTGCGTACCGGAACACGCTCGGCGTCGCGCACTGTCGCCTCGAGAACTGGGGGGCCGCGGTCGAGGCGCTCGCGCGCTCGGTCGAGGCCCGCTCGGGTGGCGACGTGAACGACTGGAGCTTCCTCGCTCTCGCGCACGCTCATCTCGGCGAGGTCGATGCCGCACGACGCTGGCTCGACCGTGCACACGAGGCGGCCGGCGACCTCTCCCAGGAGCCCGCGTGGATTGTCGAGGCGCTCGAGGCCTGCGAGCGCGTTCTCTCGGCGCGCTGAGCAGAAACCTCGGAATCTCGATTGACGGATCCCGGTCCCGCGCGTCATCAAGGGCGACATGAGCGTCGATGCGAACGGGAGTGAGCGGGTGTTCGACCCGGCGGGGTGGCGCGACGAGCTCGTCTCGTTCGCACGCCGCATGGGTGCGGCCGGGGATGCCGAGGACATCGTCCAAGAGGCGTTCGTTCGCGCGATCGCGCGGCCTCCGGAGCGCAGCCCGCGCGCGTATCTGTATCGCACGGTGCTACACCTGCTGATGGATCGAGGGCGCGCGACCGCGCGGTGGGCAACCGCGCGTTCCGGTGCCGTCGAGCGTCGGCGGGCCGAAGTGCGTGAGACCACGGCCGACCCGGCGGCGGCCGCCGAGCGATCGGAGACGATCGCCGCGGCTTGGCGAGCTGCTCGTGAACTTCCGGCCAAACAGCGTGCAGCCCTGCTGCTACGAGTGCGCGACGACATGAGCTACGAAGAGCTCGCCGAAGCGCTCGAAACGACCGCCGCGACCGCGCGACAGTACGTGTACCTCGCCGCGCGCACCGTGAGACGAGCGCTCGCGACACCCGCGGACGAAGACGGCGCGGAACAGGACGGACGACCATGAGACCGATCGACATCGAGCATCCGAACGACGACCGCATCATCGAACGTGCGTTGGGAGGGACGGACGCGTCCCTCGATCGACACGTCGAGGATTGCGCGCGTTGTCGTCGCGAGCTCGAGACGTATCGCGACTTGTTCGGCAACCTGCGACGAGAGCCGCCGGTTCATGCGCTCGCGACGGACGAAGACGCGGACGCATACGCCGAGCGGAACGAGCACGCGAGCTCGGTTCGCGAGGATCGGTCGTCGTTCGTGCCTCATCGGCACCGTCTTGCCCGCATCGTCGCGATCGCGGCCGTCGTCGTGGCTCTCGTTGCGGGGATCTCGGTGCTTCTCGATTTCGGGGCACCGGATCGACCGCGTGTGCAGACGACCGTCTTGCGCGGCGACGTTCATGTCTCCAGGTCGGGCGACGCCGCACGCATCAGCGATGCGGACGTTCGCTTCGACGTCGAAGCCGGACCCTTCACGCTGCATACGCCGAGGGGTTCGGTCACGTGCCGGTCCGGATCGTATCGGATCGACGTGCGCCCGACAGGCGCGGCGTCGATCACGGATTCGGCAGGCGACCCGAAGATCGTGGAGAACCTCTGGGAGGAGGATGTCATGCCGAATCGACTCGCAACCGCCGTGCGTTTGACCGTGCTCGCGGGCGTGGTTCTGTGGAGCTCGGGCGACGATACACGAGAAGTACTCGCGGGAGAAACGTGGGTTCTCGAAGCGTCGGTCGCTGCGGTCGCCGAACCCGAGCCCGTGGTCGAGCCGGAGCCGGGACCCGATCCGACACCGCGCACCGAAGAGCCGCCGTCGGGAGACGACGAGGCGACGCCAAGCGTCACGGCACGCGTCGTCGCGAAGGGTACGGACGATCCCGTTTCGGGGGCGACTTTCTACTACGCGATTCCGCAAGAGGACGGCTCGGCGCTCGTCGCGAGCGGCGTCACCGATCTCGAGGGGCGCTGTACGATCGGCTTCGAGCCGATGTCGGCCGAGGCGTACGCGGCGACGGAGTTCGCGAAACAGTCGGTGTTCTCGACGTCTCCGGATCTCGCGGTGCGCCACCCCGACTACGCGCCGATGCTGCGGGGCGCGCACTACCCGGTCGGCGTTCCGCGGTCGAGGATTCTCCCGACACCGATCGGCGTGATCGATCTCGGGGACCTGGTGCTCGAGCGGGGCGCGATCGTCTCGGGAGTCGTCGAAGATGCGTCGGGCATGCCGGTCGCCGGCGCACAGGTGTTCCTGTCGTTCGGGGGCTCGAGCGAGCTCGCGATGCCGTTTCGCGTGTTCGATGCGGGAGTCTCGGCGGCCGACGGATCGTTCGTGATGCCCGACCGTGTCAACGGGAGCGGATCGTTCATGAACACGATCCTCGCGACGACCGACGCCGGGATCGGTTGGACGAAGCTCGAGTTCCCGCCGCTCACGAACGAGGTGACCGACGTCCAAGTTCGTATCGCGCCGACCGCATCGGTGCGCGTTCGCGTGACGGATGCCGATGGTACACCGCTCGAGAACGTGAAGGTGAGCGCGATGCCGCTCGACCCGCCGCTCGGTCCGCGAGGCGGACCTACCGACCGATTCGCCATTGGAGTGCTTTCGCGAGTCGACGATCCGGGGCGATTCTTCTTGACCGCGACCGGTGCGGACGGGACCGTCGAGCTCGCGCATCTGCCGATCGTCGCGGACGCGT
>JAUIME010000312.1 GCA_030433195.1 bacterium | reverse complement strand
CGAGGAGAAGACCCCCATGCCGGTCGGCAAGACCCTAATGTATCGAGAACTCGTGTCCGCCTGTTTCGAACTCCACGCCCGGCGATTGTGGACGCGATCGAGCAACGAGGCCGTCTTCATGGTCGACGGTTCGGTCCCCGGCGCCCCCTGGTTCAGCTCGATTCTCGGGGCCGCGGGCGAAGAGCATGGTCTCGCTCTCTATTCCGGCGTCGAAGGATTCAAAGCTCTCGCGGAGGTTTTCGGGTCCGAACACGGCGGGTTGTCCCCCTTCGACCGTGTCTGCTATCTCGGCATGACGATGGACCCGCTGCATACGATTCCTCCACGCATGCGCCGGCCGCTCGACTTCGCCAAGTTCTCGACGCGACGCGAATCCCTCGCGCCTTTCATCATCGCCAAGGATCCTGGCGGAAAAGCTCGGCCTCCTCGCCGCAATGAAGCCGAATCGCTCCTGTGGACACTTCGTGCGATCCTCGTCGCCGACGACCGTGGCGAGTTCGAGCCGACGGACGACTGGCTCGACGGCTACGCGCTCCTGACGCTTCGGGTCGACGGTGATCCCCGGTCCCCCGAGGTCGAGATCGTCCGGACCCCACCGCCCTGCGAAGCCGCGCGGCGTGAGCCCGATGCCGACACTTCGGCCGTTCCCGATGCCAGCGATCTCGTGGGTTGGAAACGCGTCGACGCGTCGCTGACCCTCCGCTTCTTTCTACGTATCGAGAAAGACGGGCTCGAGAACACCCGGTCGGCGACTCGCTATTTCGACGCACCCGCCCCCCCCCATTACGGGCGATGACGGGGGCTGGATCCTCGGCACCTTCCGCGAGTGGATCTTCACCGACTACCGCGCGACCCGACGAAGCCGGACACTTGCAGAGAAAATGCTCGCTGACGGCCTGCCGCAAGCCGAACGGCTACTCGCCGAAGCGAAGCGACGCGGCCGCGCGGGATTCTACAGGGTCGTCGGCAACGCTCCGGACGCCGGCACGGTCGAGCTCGAGACGATCGCGGATGGCCGCCGATTCACAGTGAACGACGTAGCACTCTCCGAATCGACGGATGTGGACGACGTCATCCCGGGGCGAGTCTTCGCGATCGGGGATTTCGTCTTCATACAAGCGCTGGGTCCACCCCTGACGATCGTCGCATTGAGTCTCGTACGACCCGAGCTCGAGCGCCGCGGCGTCGAGATGCTGACGGATGCGTCCGAAACCGCTCGAGTCGGTCCGGTCGGATGGCTCCACCACTATTTCGCTCACCTCGACGAGGGTCGGTTCGTCCCAAGTGAACTCCGCAACTCGGACGACGAAGTGCTCATCTTCCACGAGGCCCGTTTCGCAGTCGCGGACGGAACGGATCTCCATCAAGCCTTGATCGCGCATCCCGACATCGAAGCCGTCACCGAAGGATCATACTCGTGGTGGCGCGAGGGAGGACTCCTCGGGGACGACAGCACCACACAGCTCGGAAGCATCGAGAGGACGCCCGACGGTATCACGGTGACGACCAACTCAGTGGAGCGTTTCGAGCGCCTCGAACGCCGGTTGCACGCGATTCCCGGCGTCGCGCTCGAAGGAGTTCACACACAGCGCGCCGACGATGCCGTCGAGCGCAAGCCGACCGATCCGCGAAACACAGAAACGGCCCACGTCGAGATCGAAGCGGATTCGGCCGTCGAAGGTAGCGCAGGTCCCAGGGCACAGTCGAACGACGACCCAGGCAAGGAAACGCGTTCCAGGTCACCGTCATCGTGAGAACCGAGGGCCATCGAGAGTGGAGCGCGGACGAACCCGTCGGAAGATGGAATCGAGGTCCGACACGACGGTACGAACGGCCGCGGCGTATTCGCAGAGGCCTCGACGCCCTCGACTCGACCGGTCCCTACTCCCCTACTCCACCGTCCACGTGTCTGCCGCGTGCAGCAGCTTCTCCAACTGCCCCGCGCCCTGGCGCTCCGTCGCTTCGGCGATCTGGTCGGTGACGAGACGGTCGTAGGTCGGGCGCTCGATGCTGCGGAAGACTCCGATCGGGACCGGGAACTCGGGGAAGCCCATTTCGGAAAGCGTGAAGGCGACGCCGGCGTTGGGGTTCGCGGCGTTGTGGACGAGGAGGTCGTCGGTAGGACCGTCCTTGCCGATGTCGACGACTTCGGGGAGGCCGTCGGCGTTGAGACGGATGCCCTTGTCGTTGTCGGCGCCGAAGACGATGGGCTTGCCGTCTTCGAGGTGGACGGTGCGATCGGCGCGGACCTTGCGATTGACGAAGTCTTCGAATGCGTGGTCGTTGAAGATATTGCAGTTCTGGTAGACCTCGAGGAGCGCAACGCCGCGGTGCTGGTCCATCGCGGTGATCATCTCGCTCAGGTGCTTCGCGTCGACGTCGATCGAACGCCCGATCCACGTTGCCTCGGCCGAAATCGCGATCTTGATCGGGTTCAGCGGATAGTCGAGCGCACCGAACGGGCTCGACTTCGTCTTCTTGCCGAACTCGGACGTCGGCGAATACTGCCCCTTCGTCAGGCCGTAGATCCGGTTGTTGAAGAGGATGATGTTGACGTCGAGTTTACGGCGCATGACGTGCAGCAGGTGATTGCCGCCGATCGACAGGCCGTCGCCGTCGCCCGTGATGACCCACACCGAGAGGTTCGGGTTCGCGAGCTTCACTCCCGTCGCGACGCTGGGCGCGCGACCATGGATCGAGTGGAACCCGTAGGTGTTCATGTAATACGGGAAGCGGCTCGAGCAGCCGATCCCCGACACGAAGACGACGTCTTCCTTCTTGTGGCCGAGCTGCGGCATCAAGCGCTGCATCGTGGCGAGAATCGAATAGTCGCCGCAACCCGGGCACCAGCGCACTTCCTGATCGGACACGAAGTCCTTGCGCGTCAGCTTCGCGGCGTCGCCGTTGGTTCCTTCGGTGGTTCGGACGGTATCGTGCATCGATCTCGCTCCTGAATTACGCCCCGAGGGCTTCTTCGAAGACCGCGCGCAGCTCGCCGACGCGGAACGGCTTGCCTTGGACCTTGTTCACGCCACGCGCGGGCACGAGGAACTTCGCGCGCAGGAAGAACAGCAGTTGCCCGTTGTTGAGCTCCGGCACGAGCACCGTCTCGAAGTTCGAGAGCAGCGTGCCGAGGTTCTTCGGGAACGGATTGAGATAGCGAAGGTGAACGGCCGAGATCGACTTGCCTTCGTTCTGCAACTGTTCGACGGCCGACGTGATCGCGCCGTAGGTCGAACCCCAACCGACGACGAGCACCTTGCCCTTCTCTTCGCCGAACACCTCGGCGTCGGGAATGTTCTCGGCGATACGATCGACCTTCGCTTGCCGCAGGTCGGTCATGTGCTGGTGGTTCATCGGGTCGTAGCAGACGTTGCCGTCGATGTCGGACTTCTCGATGCCGCCGATGCGGTGCTCGAGACCCGGCGTTCCCGGGATCGCCCACGGACGCGTGAGCGAATCGGGGCCCTGGCCGTTTTCACCGCGAGCATACGGCTTGAAGCCCTCAGGATCGGTGCGCGTATGCACGTTGATCTTCGGGAGGTCTTCGATCGCCGGGATACGGTACGGCTCGGAGCCGTTCGCGAGGTATCCGTCCGACAACCAGAACACGGGAATCATGTGTTCGACCGCCAGGCGGAACGCTTCGATCGCGTAGTGGAAGCACTCGCCCGGCGTGGCCGGCGCGACGACCGCGACCGGGCACTCGCCGTTGCGCCCGACGATCGACTGGAACAGGTCGGCCTGTTCGGTCTTGGTCGGCATCCCGGTGCTGGGTCCGGCGCGCTGCACGTTGGCGATGACGAGCGGCAGCTCCGTCATGACCGCGAGGCCGATCGCCTCTTGCTTGAGCGCGACGCCCGGTCCGCTCGATCCCGTGAGGCCGAGCGCACCGCTGAACGCGGCGCCGATCGACGCCGTCACGGCCGCGATCTCGTCCTCGGCTTGGAACGTCTTCACGCCGTAATTCTTGTAGCGCGCGAGGAAGTGCAGGATGTCGGAGGCCGGCGTGATCGGGTACGAACCGTAGAAAAGCGGCTTGCCCGAGAGGACCGACGCCGCGACGAATCCGATCGCCGCCGCCTCGTTGCCGGACAGCCGGCGGTACGTTCCCGGTTCGAGCTTCGCGCGCTTCATCGTGTAGTGCGACGTGAACAGCTCGATCGTGCGGCCGTAGTTGTAGCCGGCCTTGAGCGCGCGCGTGTTCGCTTCGATGAGCTCGGGCTTGCTCGCGAACTTCTTCGTGAGCCACTGCAGCGTCGGCTCGGGATCCTTGTCGTACAGGAAGTACAGAATGCCGAGCGTGAGGAAGTTCTTGCAGCGAACCGACTGCTTGGTCGAGAGACCCGTGCCCTCGACCGCGTTCTTCGTGAGCTCGGTGATCGGCAGCTTCACGACACGGTAGGCCGCGAGCGATCCGTCTTCGAGCGGACTTTTCTCGTAACTCGCCTTCTGAAGGTTCGTCTTGGTGAAGGCGTCCTCGTCGACAATGAGCCAGCCGCCCTCTTCGAGGTCTTCGATGTTCGTCTTGAGCGCGGCCGGGTTCATGGCCACGAGCACGCTCGGCGCGTCGCCGGGCGTGCGGATGTCGAAGCTCGAGAACTGCAACTGGAACGCGCTGACACCCGGCAGCGATCCCGCCGGCGCGCGGATCTCGGCCGGATAGTCGGGGAACGTCGCGAGGTCCTTGCCGCCGAGCGCCGACGTGTACGTCATCTGCTCGCCGGTGAGCTGCATCCCGTCGCCCGAGTCGCCGCAGAAACGAATCGTGACGCTTTCGACTTCGGTACGCGCCGGGTCGGGTCGGGTGGAGGTGGATTCCGCATCCGTGGTGGACATGACGATCGGGCTCCGTCGCTATCAGTTTCGTCGCTGCCGGGTTCACCGCTGCATCGCAGCGAGAATCGCGAATGATCGGGTCGCAATCGGGCCGGGTCGGTGCCGCGCGAGCCGGCCGTCAGGCCTGGCGAAGCGCCTCTGCGGTGAAACTCGGGGGCGAGATGTCGCTCTCGGAGCCGGGAGTGCCGTCGCAATATTATCGAGACGAGTCGCCACGGATCGGCCATTCTAGCATCGTGAAAGAGCCCGGGAAGCGCTGAAGACGCCTCCGCGCTTTTTTTGTGTCAACGCCGAGAACGCCGTCAGCCGATCGTTCGTAAGGCCGTCCCGCACGAGACTCCGGCGTCGCGGGCCCGGTTGTACCGATTGGGTGGAATCGATAGACTCGCTGCTCGCGGCGTCCACGGCGACGATCCCGCGAACGCGGCCCTGCCCGCCCTACCGCTCGGCGAAGTCTCCGGAGAGTCCAGCGCCCTGTGATTGCCATGACGGATTGGCTGATTCTGACGGACCTCGACGGCTCGCTGCTCGATCTCGAGACGCACTCGTGCGATTCCGCGCACGCCGCGCTCGAGACGATCCGGCGGCGCGGCATCCCTCTGGCCTTCGTCAGCAGCAAGACGCGCCCCGAGTTGGAGCAGATTCGCGCCGAGCTCGGCGTCGACGGACCCGACATCAGCGAGAACGGCGCCTCGATCCGGCTTCCCGACGGGACGGTCGACCAGCTCGGCACGGGCATCGACGCGCTGAGGCAGTCGTTGGCCGACATCTCCGCGGAACTCGGCATCCGCACGCATCCCTTCGGCGAGCACGGGGTCGAGGGCGTGATGCGCGCGACGGGCCTCACGCGCGAGCAGGCCGAGCTGGCGCTCGATCGCGACGGGGACGAGCCCTTCCAGGCCCCGGGTGCCGATCCGAAGGCCCTCCAGGCGGCGGCGCGCGCTCGGAATCTCAGCGTACTGCGCGGCGACCGCTACTACCACCTCGTGGGACACGGCGGGAAGGGCGCCGCCTGCGAGCGGCTGCTCGATTGGTACCGCGCCCACGGCTCGTCTCCGACCACGCTCGCGATCGGCGATGCGCCGAATGACCTGCCCATGCTCCAGATCGCCGACGTCGCGGTATGCGTCCCGCGCCCCGAGGGTCCCGACACCGAGATCCTCGACGCGATCCCCGACATTCGCCTCGCGCCCGCGCCCGGCGCCGCCGGTTGGAGCCGCGCCGTCCTCGAGATCCTCGGCGAAAGCACAGACGCGAACGGGCACCCGAGCCGCGGCGACGATCCCGGAAGCGGCTCGAGCCGCACGAGCTGAGCCGACGTGAGTACGCCCGCGCGGCATTCATCGAGAGCCGGTCGCGATCCGCTCGGCGCTCACCTCACCGACGACGCGAGCGGCGTTCGCTTCTCGCTTCGTTCGCGAACGGCCGCCGCCGTCTCGGTCGCGCTCTACCCGACCCCCGAAGCGAAACGCCCCGCCGACGTCGTCGAACTCGCGCGCGACGCCGCCGATCCCGAACGATTCACCGCGACTGTGGCGGGGCTCGGCCCCGGCGCGATCTACGCGTTCTTCGTCGAGCATGAACCGTCGCCGCGCCCGGCATCTCCGAGGGCCGCGAGGCGCGGGAGGTCGC
>JAUIME010000997.1 GCA_030433195.1 bacterium | reverse complement strand
CTACTTCCTGCTCTCGAACGTCGCGTACTACGCGATCGTCGCCGTCGCGCGCACGGCGTTCGATCTCTCGCACGCGATGCGCCAACAGGAGCTACGCGCCGCGCGCGCCGAACAACAGCTCACGGCCGCGCGCCTCGACGTCTTGCGAATGCAGATGAATCCGCACTTTCTGTTCAATACGCTCGAGTCGGTCGCGGGGCTCGTCCGTTCGGGCGACGACGAACGCGCGCTGCGCATGCTCGCGAATCTCGGATCCGCCTTGCGGGCCGCGCTCGACGAAGGCGGCGTCGCGTTCGCGCCCCTCGAGAGCGAAGTGCGTTCGCTCGACGCGTATCTCGACATCGAGCGCTGTCGCTTCGGTGATCGGCTCGACTTCGACGCCGACATCGATGATGCCGTCGCCGAGATTCTCGTGCCGCGGTGGATCCTGCAGCCGCTGGTCGAGAATGCGGTCGTCCACGGGATCGAATCGGATCCCGAAGCGGGCGCGATCCGCTTGCGCGCCGTTCGCAACGACGGGCACCTGCGCATCGAACTCGACGACGACGGCCGCGGCGCGCCGGATCGAATCGACGAGGGCATCGGGCTCGGCAACGCGCGCGCGCGGTTGCGCGAGATCTACGGCGACGACGCCGCGCTCGACATCACGCCGCTCGATCGCGGCACGCGCGTGACGATCGCGATCCCGTTCGACTCGGGCACCGCGCACGTCACGACCGAGCTCGACAACGGGCATCCACCAACACACCGCGCCGACGACGCGACCGCACCATGACGCAATCCGCGCCGGTCCGCACGATCCTCGTCGACGACGAACCGCTCGCACGCGCGAGCCTCGAGACGCTGCTCGCACGCGACGCCGCTTTCGAACGCGTCGGCTCGTTCGGCGACGCCCGCGCCGCGCTCGCGGTCGTCCAGCATGATCCGCCCGATCTGCTGTTCCTCGACATCAAGATGCCGCGCCTCTCGGGATTCGACTTCCTCGAGGCGCTGCGCGATGCGATGCCGCGCGAACGTCGGCCGTACGCGATCCTCGTTACCGCATTCGATCGCTTCGCGCTGCAGGCGTTCGAGTACGAGGCGCTTGATTATCTCGTGAAACCCGTCGATGCCGATCGTTTCGAGGCAACGCTCGCGCGGGCCAAGGAGCGCATCGAGACGCGCCGTCTCGCGGCGAGCGATCGCGGGCGGTCGTCGGCCCCCGAGCGCGTT
>JAUIME010000311.1 GCA_030433195.1 bacterium | reverse complement strand
CAACGATCCCGCGTTCGAAGCGGTCGTTCACGGCGAGTACCGCAATCTCTTCAACCTGCAGGTCGCGTGGGAAGGGGAGATCCCGTTCCGCGTCGAGACTTCGGAGGCCGGTGATCCGCGGTTCGATTACGACGACCCCGTGCAGGCCGGTTGGAGTCACCTGCTGTTCGCGTTGAATCTGTTTCGATACGACACCGATCCGAAGTACGCGATCGCGGACGCGATCGAGGCGACGCGCTTCCTGCCCGAATCCTCCGACGCGTGGGTGGTCCGCGGGCTCTACGAGACGAAGTTGCTGTTGCTCGACGAGGCGGCGCGGTCGTTCGCGCGCGCGATCGAGCTCGCACCGAACGACAAGGCCGCACGCCACAACGCGGCGCTCGTCGATCGGACGCGCGAGTCCGGGGCGTTCGATCCCGGCGAACTCGCGATTCCGAACGTCACGCCGCCGGTCGAGGCGAGCGGCGCTTCTCGTCGCGCTTCGTCGACGGAATCGGAAGCGACGGGGCGCGATGCGGACGTTCGTCCGCAAGGCAGCGGCGCCGATCCGCTCGTGTCGGTGGTCTTCGACGCGCCCGACGATCCGGCCGACTTCGACGCGATGTTCGAGAGTCTCGTCGTGCAACGCTACGCGCGCCGTGAGATCGTCGTCGTGACGTCCGACGTCGACTCCTCGCGTGAGCGCATCGATCGTCTGCGCACGGCGAGCCCGGTGCGCTTCGTCGCCGTCGAACCGGGGACGCTGCTCGGAGTGCGTCTCAACGCGGGATTCGCGCAGTGCCGCGGCGATTACATCGCGTATCTCGTTCGTGACAGTGTCTGGCGCGTGGAGCACCTGTCTCGCCTCGTGGGCCGACTCGAGGGTGCACGGGCCGCGGCGGCCTACGCCGACGCCCTGCGCATCTCGTTCGCCGAGGAAGGCGACGGGGCGCGTCGCTACGGGTGGTCGGAAGACTGTGTCCTCGCCCCGACGCTCGAGCCCGGCAAGCTCGCGTCGGACGAGCCGATTCCGGTGTCGACGTTGATGCATCGGCGAGAGATTTTCGCGGGCTTCGATGCCGGACTCGATCGGTTGATCGGGCGCGATTTCTTGCTGCGGATCGCACGGCAGGCCGCGGTCGAGCACGTGCGCGAGATCACGTCGGAGTACCGCGCACGGTGTGACGATCTCGGCACCGATGAGGAGCGCACGCGGCGGCTCGCCGAACAGCAGCGCGTGCTCGCGAACTACTCGCAGTTCGAACCGCTCGAACTCATGCGCCGCGTCGTCGAGCTCTACAACAAGAACGCCGACCTCGAAGCGAGGCTCGCACGACTCGAGAAACCCGTGCCGACGCCCGCGGAGCTCCGCGAATCGTGAGACACGACGAGGCATCGACTTCGCCTGCGTCTCGGTCCGCGTCCGCGGGCGAGGATCCGCCCGACGTTTCCGCCGTCGTCATCAATTACCACTCCGCGGACCTCGCGCTCGAGTGCGTCCGTTCGGTCCTTGCGCAGGAATTCGCGGGAGCGTCGGGCCGCGGGAGCGTCGAGGTGATCGTGGTCGACAATGCGTCGCCGCCCGAGGACCGCGCGCGGCTCGACGAATTGCCGCCGGAAGTCGTGCGCATCGACAGCGATCGCAATCTCGGATACGGCGGCGCCGCGAACGCGGGTTTCGCGCGAGCGCGCGGCCGCTACCTCGCCCTGCTGAATCCCGACATGGTGATCCTACCGGGCGCTTTCGGCGCGATGCTCGAGTATCTCCGCGAGCACGCGGACGTCGGCGCGGTCGGGCCGCGCACGTTCATGGATCACGGTCAGCGGATCCAGCATCCGCTGAACCGATTGCCGAGCCTCGGCGGCATGCTCTCGCAAGCTCTCGGACTGCGGTCGAACGCGGCGGTTCGCAGGGCGAGCCTCGCGTCGACACGCTACTCGAGCCGCTACTGGCGGACCGACGAGCCGCTCGACATCGAGATGCTCTCGGGCGCATGCATCCTGATCCCGAGGACGACGCTGGATGTCGTCGGCGGCTTCGACGAGGACTACCCGCTCTACTACGAGGACGCCGATTGGTGCCGCCGGATCGGAGCCGCGGGTCTCGCGATGCGATACGTCCCGAGCGCGCGGATCGTCCACTACTACAACATGTCGGCGGGGAAGGACCCCGAGGCCGCGCGCCAGAAGCGCGAGGCCTCGCGCGCCGTGTACTGGCGCAAGGCATTCGGTCGTCTCGGTTCGGCCGTCGCGAGGCGGCTCGATGCGTGGGGCGAACGACGCATGGGCCGGATCGCCGCCGATCCGCCGTGGGACTTCGTCGCGCTCGGTGCCGTCGCCGAGCCCCCTCGATTCGAGCTCCCTGGGGGGTGGACGGGCGGCATCGTCGAGTTCGCGGGGACACCGTTCTTCGAGTACGCCGCCGCGATGCTCGTCGACGAACCCCGTTTCGATTTTCCCGCCGATATCTTCGAGCACATGCCTCCTACCGAGGTCTTCGTGAGGGTCGTCGAGCCGCGAACGTTCGCCATCGGTCCGACCTGGCGGTTTCGTCGCGCGTGACGACTTGCGGCTCGCGGTGCAGAGTCTCTCGCAATCGGTCGAAGAAGAGGGAAGAGAGGATTTTCGAAACGATTCGATTTCGAAAGTCGCACGTCGTTCCTGGTCAAGGAGTTGTGTGCTTCGGCGCAAGTTGCCTCCGCCGGAGCGCCGTGATACGATCCAGCAATTGGCGGTCATTCGTCCTGTCGCGGGCCCGTGTCGGTTCCGCGTGGGAGGATTTCCTGAATCGGCGCCCGTTCGCGAGGCGAAGCCTTTTCGACACGACCTGTTCGACACGGGACGAAACCCGCGTCGCAGGGTTCGCGAATCGGGGCGGTTCGATTCAGAGTGGAGGTTTCGCGCATGAAGGTGCTGTTCGTCACGCACTCCGTCGACAAGTTCTTCTACGCGGGCGTCGCGTCGATGTCGAGCTTCTTGAAGCAAGCCGGCCACGACGCCGCGCTGATCAACTACGACGCGTCGTACGACGACGAGCAGTTCACGCGCGAGATGATCGCCGAGCAGCCCGACCTGATCGGCTTCTCGTGCCTCACGTACCAATGGCCGAAGATCCAGCAGCTCGCGCGCATCGCGAAGACGCACCTGCCGGAAACTCCTGTCATCTGCGGCGGGTTCCACGTGAGCTTCTCCCCGGACGAAGTCATCGCCTGCCCGGACATCGACATCGCCTGCAAGGGCGAGGGCGACGAAGCGATCGTCGAGCTGTGCAACGCGTACGAGCGCGGGACGCCGCTCTTCGGGATCCCGAACCTCCTCGTGAAGGAGTACGGTGACGACGGCAGCATCACGATCCACAAGAACGAGCCGCGCCGACTCTTCCGCGACATGGACGACTACCCGTATTGGGACCGCGTCCTCTGCGACATCGACCGCCATCTCGAAGAGAAGGCGTCGATGACGTACCAGCACCTCACCAACTGCATGCCGATCGCGGCGGGGCGCGGCTGCCCCTACCGATGCGCGTATTGCGGCAACCAGAGCCTTCTCAACCTCTACAAGGGCCGAGGCTCCTACGTGCGTCGTCGTTCGGTGCCGAACCTCATGCGCGAGATGCACATGGTGCTCGACCGCTATCCCAACGTGCAGTCGTTCGAGTTCTGGGACGAGGACTTCTTCGCGATCTCGCACTCGTGGCTGCGCGAGTTCTTCAAGGCGTACAAGGAAGAGATCGGACTGCCGTACATGCTCGGCGTGCGATCCGACAACTGCACCGAGCAGAACCTCGAGGAGGCCGCCGATTCGGGCTGCAACCTCTTGTGCATGGGCGTCGAGCACGGCGACGAGGAGTTCCGCAAGAAGTACCTGCAGCGCAACCTCTCGAACGACAAGATGATCCGCGCGTTCAAGCGAGCCCGCGAGCTCGGCATGGAGCGCGCGTCGCTCAACATCATCGGCTTCCCCTACGAAACGCCCGAGCTCGCTCGCGAGACCCTCAAGCTCAACCAGGAGCTCGACCCGGACTACTTCCACCTGTACGTCTATCAGGTGTTCCCGGGCTGCGACCTCTACGACCTTTGCGAGCGCGAGGGCTTCATCCCGGACTTCTACTACGCCACGTACCAGACGCCCGAAGGCGCGATCAAGCAACCGACGATGACCGTCGAGGACATCCGCGAGGTGTGGACGGAGTTCGAAGCCTTCCGCATGGACGTCGACGAGCGTCGCGCCGCGCGCCAGACCGCGAGCGCGAATCGAGCGGTGCTCACGCTCGGCTGAGATCCGGTCGGAACAGACGCGGTGATCGAACGCCCGGGGAATCGAGCCCCGCGACCACGAGAAACGTCCGATCTCGTTGGACTCGGTAAAGTTGCAGCTGCCGGAGTTCGATGATACGTTGGGTTCCCCCTGTCGGGACCACCTCGTGGCGAGCCGACGCAAATCGTTTGCTCGCAAGGCCTTGAACGAGCTCTCGCCCCTCGATGTCAACTCCCCTCGTCAGCGTCGTCCTGCGCACCCGCAACCGCCCCGACTTCCTCGTCGGAGCGCTCGAAGGTCTTGCCGCGCAGGAGTTCCGAGACTTCGAAACCGTCGTGGTGAACGACGGTGGAGAGGACGTCGCCGAAGCGATCGAGCCCCTGCGTGAGTCGGCGCGCGTTCAGTACGTCCACCTGCGCGAGAACGTCGGGCGGTGTGCGGCCGGCAACCGCGGCATCGAAGCGGCCCGCGGCAAGTACATCTCGTGGCACGACGACGACGACCTCTACTACCCGAATCATCTCGGGACGCTCATGGAGCTTCTCGAGCAGGGTGAATTCCAGGCGGCTTACACCGACGCCAACGAGGTGAAGCAGCGCCTCGCTGCCGACGGGACCTACGAGACCGTTTCGAAGCAGGTCGTGCTGTCCAACGACTTCCACCCGGTGCGCTTCTTCCAGCACTGTCCGTTCCATCTCGTCTCGTTCTGTCACCAGAAGAGTTGCGTGGAGCGGCTCGGAGGGTTCGACGAGACCCTCGACGTGCTCGAGGATTGGGACCTGTTCTTCCGTCTCGCGCAGGATTACACGTTCAAGCACATTCCGGTCACGACGGCCGAGTACCGCATCCGCGACGACGGGACCCAAGCGATCACCACGATGCGGGAGGAGTTCGCGCGTACACGCGAGCAGCTCTTCGACAAGTACTTCCACACCATCATCCCGTCGTTCGTCGAGATGTACTTCGAGCAGCAGGAAGGCCTCGCGGCGATGCGCGCGCGTGTCGAGGCGCTCGAGGGCGAACTCGCACGGTTGCGCGCGTCCGGCGAAGAGGTCGACGACGCCTCGCGTCCCACGAAGGGGCGCGGCAAGATCTCTTCGCTGTTCCGATCCAAATGAACCTCTGAGTCCCGAAGCGCGCGCCGGTCCGAATCGGTGCGACGGGAGATTCCGATGAGTCGCTGGCCACTGCATCGTGCCCCCGAAGACCTGATCCGCCCGCCGCAGGTGCCGCGAGGTTCACTCCTCGTGCTCGCGCCCCACGCGGACGACGAGGTCCTCGCGACGGGAGGTCTGATTCGACTGCACGTCGAACGGGGCGATCGCGTGCGCGTCGTGTTTCTCACCGACGGGAGCCGCGGCGGATTTCGTGAAGAGCGCGACGACGAATACGTGAAGCTGCGCGAGTCGGAGGCGGTGGCGGGGCTCGAAGTGCTCGGCGTCACCGATCACGCGTTCCTGTCGTATCCCGACCGCGGGCTCGGAACCGCGACCGATCTCGGTGATCGCATCGCCGAAGAGCTCGCGACGTTCCGCCCCGACGCGGTCACCGTGACGTCGCCGTTCGAGATCCACCCCGACCATCTCGCGGCCGGTGCCGGGCTCATGACGGCGCTCGACCTTTTGGAAGGACGCGGAGACGCGCTCGACCCGCGTTTGCTGCTCGTCGAGATCGGCGGACCGCAGATCGCCAATTGGATCCTCGACATCACGGGCGGCGACCTCATGGATCGCAAGCGGCGCGCGCTGCGCTGTCACGCGAGCCAGCTCGCCGATGCCGACTTCGAAGACAAGATGCTCGCCCTCAACCGCTATCGCACCGTGAACTGCGGCGAGCGTGAGATCATCTACGCCGAGGCGTACCTCGAGCTGCGACGACGTGAACTGCCCGTCTTGCTCGAGAGCCTCGAGACCCTGTTGCCCCTCGTCGAACGGAATCGACCGTCGGCGACGTGGGCCGCGCCCGCTGCCGGAGAGAGCTGAGCATGTCCGATTCGACCCCCGACCCGAAGCCGACCGCCGCGAAACCGTCCGACAATCCGTGGGCGATCAGCGCCGTGATCAGCTCGTGGAACAAGATCGAAGACGTTCGCAAGAATCTCGACGCGATCCGCAAGCAGACCGTGCCGTTCGACGAGGTGGTCCTCGTCGACAACGCGTCGTCGGACGGAACCGCCGAGCTCGTGCGCAAGGAGTATCCCGAGGTCAAGCTCGTCGTGATGCCGCACTCGAAGTACGGCGCCTGCGAGACGTTCAACCTC
>JAUIME010000310.1 GCA_030433195.1 bacterium | reverse complement strand
GGTTCTTGTTCTTGCGGAAGTCGCGCAGCAAGTCGAGAAGGCGCATCGTCTCGGGCACGAACGTCGGCTTGCGCATGATCTCGCGGATCGTCAGGGACTGGCCGTTGTCGTCGCGGCGCCAGTACCTCAAGAGGTCCTTCACGTAGAGGAGCCCGACGATCTTGTCCATGTTGTCTTCGTAGATCGGGATGCGCGAGTGGCCTTCCTCGAGCGCGAACACGGCGGCCTCGTCGATCGACGCGTCGATCGGGACGGACTTGATGTCGATGCGCGGCACCATCGCTTCGTCGGCGCTGTGGGCCTGCAGACGCAGGATCCCTTTGATCATGCGAGCGCCTTCTTCTTCGATGGCGCCTTCCCGTTCGCCTTCTTGCGTGACGGATTCGATCTCGTCGACGAACTCCTGCTCTTCCATCTTCGCGAGATCGCGTCCGTGGAGTCGCGCGGCGACGCGCGACAAGACGACCTGCACGCGGTAAAGCGGATAGAAGAGGAGTCGCACCGGCGCGAGCACGTGGAGGCCGTAATAGACGGCTCGCTCCGCGTTCCAGCGCACGATCGGTCCCGAGAGGAAGTGATTCGTGAGGAAGAAGCTCGGCAGGACGACGAGCAGACTCACGAGCAATACGTGCGGGACGTCGGCTGCGGCGCTCGCGTCGGACGACTGGAAATAGACCCAACGAACGACCGCGAGGGCGAAGCACGCATTCGCGATGCCCTGAATCGAGGTGACCGTGAACTCGAGGAGGTCATGCTCGTCGACCCAGCTCGAGATCCGGTCCTTCTTGTTCTGCCCGTTGAATGTCTCGCGCAAACGCGAGGGATTGTAGAGGACCAATGCCTCTCGAATCGCCGAGAGGCCGATCGTCAAGATGCCGATCGAGATGGCGATCCAACCCGATGCATACGGGTCGTCCAACAGATGAGCCTCCAATAAGGCCAGTTCCGGGTCGCGCGCCGGTCACCCGCGGTGACGACGCGCCGGTAGGTCGACGGACCCGGTGGCGCCGACTCGACGGTTTTCAGACGTCGAGGCTTCGTTGTCTCAGTTGTTTCAACTGTTCGCTTCCCAGTCGGCTTTCCACTTTTCGATCGCGGCGTCGCGCGTATCCATGTCGAGCTCGGTCGGGCTGTAGCCGAACGTATCGTCGGGGCTCGTGAGTTCGACGAGCGCGCGGTAGGCCGCTTCGCGCACGCCGAGCGTGTCGTCACCGAGTCCGCGGAACAGCGATCCGACGATCTCGTCGGAATCGTCGCCGAGCTCGCCGAGCACGCGGCACGCGTTCATTCGCACGCCTTCGTCACGATCCGTGAGGCAGCGCGCGATCTTCGGCGCGGACTCGACGGAGATGAGCTGGCCGAGGGCCACGATCGCCGAGCGGATCACGGATCCGTCCATCGAGTCGAGCGAACTCTCGAGCGCGGAAATCGTCTCGTCGTTCTCGATCCCGAGCTCGCCGACCGCGCGGATCGCGGCCGCGCGCAGGCGGTCGTCTTCGGCTTCGAGCATTCGTGTGATGTGCGGGCCGGCGTCGGAGATTGGCAGCTTCGTGAGCGCCAGGATCGCCTCCGACTGGACGGTCTCGTCTTCGTCGTCGAGCAGCACGGCGATCGAGTCGGCGGCGCCGTCGCGATCGACCTCGAGCAGCGTGTAGATGACCATCACGCGGACATCGGCGTCGGGGTCGTTCGAAAGGCCTTGGATGCGATCGAGGATCGGCTGTGCGTCCGCGCCCATCTTCGAGGCCTTCGTGAGCGCACTCATGCGGCGGTTGGGATCTTCGTCCTCGAACAGGTAGACGAGCGACTGCAGCTCGACCGGGAGATCGTCCGAGGGCGGGTTGGCCGCCGGCGGACTGCCCGCTTCGGAGTCGGCGGGATCGTTCGCGGGCTCGGACGTGCTGTCGGTGTCCGTGCCGGCGGTCGATGCGGTCCCGTCGCTCGTCGTGTCGTCGCTGCCGCCGCCACCGCAGCCGATTGTCGCGACGAGCAGCGCCGCGAGCAACGCGTGCGAGGTCGGAGACATCCAAGCGACGAGGGTGCGACGCGACCGGTTCACGGCCGGTCGAGCCGCAACTCGATGCGCGTCCGACGTTTCGGGGGTCGGAGACAGGGCGATCCACTTCATGCGACGACGCTCCTGGAAGGTGGGGTCTCGATAGATTCCACTGATTCTAGGTGCGTCGGAGCGAGCATGTCAAGAACGCCCCTCACTTGGTTCGACCGCCGTGAATCGTGCCTCCGTGGCCGCTTGCGGCGGCGTCGTACCTCGCAACACGACCGCGTCGCGCAGCATGGGGGCCGCCGTTTCGACGGGGAGCTCGATCTGGAAGTGTGCGCCTCCCGCACCGTCGCGGAGGTGGCGCAGCACGCCGCCGTGCTCTTGAATGATGCCCGCGGCCACGGTGAGCCCGAGTCCGTTGCTGTTCGGATCCTCGCGCGTCGAGTAGAACGGCTCGAAGATGTGGCCCTCGCAATCGCTCGGAATGCCGGGCCCCGAGTCCTGGACGTCGATTCGGGCGTGCTTGCCGTGGCGCGACGTCGAGATCGTCACGATACGCTCGCCGTCGGTCTCCTGGAGAGCATCCTGCGCGTTGCGGAGCAGGTGCAGCACGGCCTCTTGGATGAGGAACGAGTTGCCCGTGATGCCCGTGATCTCGGGGTCGAACGTCGGCTCGACCCGGATGCGCAGGCCTTCGAGGCGGCCGCGTTCGAGATCGAGCGACTGCTGCACGATCTCGTTGAGGTTGCAGTCGAAGCGCCCGCTGCCGCTGCCGCGAACGTACGAGAGGAAACCCTCGACGATTTCCTGGCAGCGCCGGGTCTGGCCGAAGACCGCCTCGACGTAGGCCTGCTCGCGATCTTGAAGGTCACACTTCTGGAGGAGCTGCGAGTAGCCGAGGATCGACGTCAGCGGGTTGGCGAGGTCGTGGCCGAGGCGCGACACCATGCGCTCGATCGACGGCAGCTTCTCGTTCTTGGCCATGTGGCGTTGGGCGCGAGCGAGCGCGTCGTTCGTGTGCTGGAGCCGCTCTTCGACCTTGCGCCGCTCGTCGACCATGCGCGACGAGTAGATCACGTGACTCGCGTAGTCGGCGAAGACGATGAGGAGCTGCAGGTCCGCGAGCGAGAAGGGCGCCGACTGCTCGCTGCGCTTGCCGATCGTGACCGTGCCGATCTGTTCGGTGCCGCAGTGCAGCGGCACGGCGAGCACGCTGTCCATGTCGGCGAGACCTTCCGCCTCGATCGCGCGCGATCGCACTTCTTCCGGGTCGGAGAGGATCACGGGGCGTCCCGTGTAGCTCACGACGCCAGCGATTCCGTGACCGATGGGGACCGGGCCGACCTCCACGTCGAGGCCGTCGGCGATCGCGGTCGCGCCGGGGTCGATGCGTCCGGCGTCGTCGGTGCGCAGGTGCAGCGCGGCGAGATCGCCGGCGAGGCAATCGCGCGCGTTGTGGACGATGACCTGCAACGTCGCGTGGAGCGTGTCGGTCGACCGCACGCTCGAGCTCACCTCGAGGATCGACTTCAGATCTTCGAGACGCCGCGACAGGGTCTCGGCACGGATCGTCTCGGTCGTGAGGCGATCGTACGTCTTACGGACCTGACGGTGCCGGAAGATGATGTAGAGGACCAGGTTCAACGTGAGGAAACTCAGCTCGTCCACGCTGCCGGCGCGGAACGAGAACTGCGAGTCCCAGAACTTGCGATCGCTCAGGATCAAACCGGCGGCGAGCACGATGATCGCGACGATCGGCAGGATCACGAGACTCTGATCCCGACGGCGCATCGCGAGCAGCAATCGCTGCGTTTCGCTTCCTGCCGGGGCTGCCTGGTCTTTGGCGTTCACTCCGTCGTGCATACCCGATTCCTTCCGCGGTCCTTTGCCGCGTAGAGCGCCTTGTCGGCCGCCGCGATGACGTCGTCCATTCGGTCGCCCTTGGTCCACGTCGCGACGCCGAGGCTGATAGCGAGATGACAGCGCGGGTACCGTTTCGCGAGCGTACTGCCGAGCTCGGCGGTGCGAAGTCGCAGCCGCTCGGCGTAGGTGATCGCGCGGTCCCCGGTGATCTGCGGGAGGATGGCGAGGAACTCGTCGCCGCCGAACCGACCGATGACGTCGGTGCGGCGCGAGTTCGACTCGACGAGACGCGCCAAGTCGCGGAGCACGCGATCGCCGGCCGCGTGTCCGTAGGAGTCGTTGAAGTCTTTGAAGTTGTCGATGTCGATGAGGACGACCGAGAGCGCCGCGCGGTAGCGACGCGCGCGTTCGATCTCCTTGCGGCACAGGTCGAGACAGGACCGGCGGTTGTTGATACCGGTCAGCGGGTCCTTCTCGGCGATCTTGCGCAGCTTGCGTCCCTGAGTTTCGAGTTCGAGCTTTTCGAGCAGGAGACCCGTCTTCTGCGCGAGCACTTCGAGCGCGCCGAGGTCGGCGTCGGTGACGTCGAGGCCGCGCACGTAGTGGTCGACCGCGAGCACGCCGACGACCTGCTTCTTGACCACGATCGGAGCGAGCGCCATCGAGCGCGTCCCGAAGTCGTGCAAGATTCCGGCGTCGTGCACCGTGTCGCGTGTGACGACGGCTTCCTTGCGTCGGACGGCGCGCGTGAGGCTGCGTTCGTCACGGCCCAGCGTGATCGTCCAGTCGTCGATCGGGGGATTCAGATGCGTCTCGTCGCCGAAGCGAGCGATCGCGAGCTTGCCGCCCGTGCGCAGGCGCTCCAGGTAGACGACGCGATCGAAGCCGACGTCGGTTCGAAGCAGGTGCACGAGGGTCTCGAGCACTTCCACCCACGACGTCTTCGAGAGCAGCTCGCGGCTCACCCGGCCGAGCGAGCGCATCGAGTGGGATCCCGCGGGTGCGGCGTTGAGCAGGGTCTCGGGAACGACGGCGGTGCGTTCCGCCGAGGTTTCGAGGTAGAAATCGTCGAGCGACGCGAACTCCGAGCCGGCGCTGCGAACGAGCTCGAGGAGCGCGCGCTCTGCGTCACGTGCGAGTCGGTCCGCGACGTGGCGTCGGATGCCGAGGGCCTCGAGCGTCGCGTCGGCGCGCTCCGAATCGGGTCCGCCGTCTTGTCGGCTTTCGCGCGCGAGTGCGGCGGCGGCCGCCGTCGCGAGCGTCAGGATTTTCGTGCGATCGGCCAGACGCGAGATCCCCGAGATCGGATCCTCGTGGCGAGCGATCGCGGCCGCGAGCGTGCGCGGGACGTGCGATTGCCGCGCGAGCGCGCCCGCCCGACGAGCCGCGGTGCGCGGCGTCGGCGGGGTGTCACGCTTGGCGCGCGAGCCCGACGTTTCGAGGTGGATTCCGGTAGCATGGAGCAAACCCGTGACGTAGGCTTCCTCCGGAAGGTCGTACCCGACGTGCTCCGCGAGACATCGCGCGAGGCAGGCCGTGTGGAGCGAGCGGGCGAAGTACGCGTGGTCGTCCGCGTCGATGCGGATTTTGCCGCTCGCGGGGGGCTCGAGACGGGCCAGCGCACCCAGCGCGAGGTGCCGCAGCGAGCCGCGCCCGAGCACCGCGATCGCGTGCGAGAGCGTCGAAACCTTCCCTCGGAGCCCCGCGAACGAGCTGTTCGCCAGCCGCAGGAGGTGGAACGCGAGCCCAGGATCCGATTTCACGACCGCTTCGAGCGCGGAGTCCGGGCGTGCGCCGTTCCGCGAAGCGGAGGACGACGTCGAGCCTGGAGGCGCATCGGAGGCGGCGTGGACGCAGATCCACTCGGGAACGAGTCCCGTGACGGGAATCTGCAGGGGGTCGTGGCTCACGTCACTCTAAGACCTCGCAACTGGGGCACTTTCGGCGCCCCGGGCACGAGTCGGTGGTGAAGTCGTTCGGGGCATCAGCCCTATCGGAAGATCGTCGGAGCATCCTTGAATCGAGAACGAGCCGAGAGCGAAACGGCGGGAGCGCGAGGACGACACTGTCCGTCCTGCCTGAGCTTCGCGCCCCCGGACGCGACGCGCTGCGTGCAGTGCGGCGCCGCGATCGAGACCGTGCGAACGCGGCGGGTTCCGGTTTGGGCCGGAATCGGGGTCTTGCTGCTCGGCGTGGGCATCGCGTACGGGCTCGGGGCGTTCGGGAACGGGCGATCTTCGACGACGGATGCCCCTTCGGCCGGGGTCGTCGAAGAGGGGAACGAGAACGAGGCCTCGCCGCGCGCGGAGGCCCTGCGCGAGCCTCGGGAAGATTCTTCGGAGCCGATTCTCGCGCTCGACGCGCCGACGCCGCCCGCGCCCTCGAGGCGAGCCTCGATCGAGCCGACGGATCGCGCCCGACGCGCCTCGTCGCCGACGCCCGAGACGACTTTCGCGCTCCCCGATGCGGTTGCGGAGGCCTCGTCGCGGCTGATTGCGGTCCAATTCTTCGACCGTGACGGTGCGCTGTGGCGCGAGTCGATCGCGGCGCTCGTCGACGATCGCGGCACCGCCGTGGTCGCGGCCGACGATCTGCTCGGCGCATACCGCGCGCGTGGATTCACGGCGTCGGGAGCGCTGCGGGCGATCGATG
>JAUIME010000309.1 GCA_030433195.1 bacterium | reverse complement strand
CGCCGCGTCCTCGCTGTCGTCGGACTGCGGCCCGTGCTCGAGCTCGCGGACGATGAGCAAGAGGAACAACACCGACAACAACGCGTAGAGCCCCGCGAAACCGAGCAGCGAGAACAACGCGTTGCCGGCCGAGACGTTCTCGGACATGCCCTCGGAGGTCCGCACGAGCCCGTAGACGAGCCACGGTTGACGCCCGAGCTCCGCGGTGTACCAACCCGCGGTGTTGGCGATATACGGGAACGGCAGCACCGCGACCAGTGCGTACAACACGCCGCGCGAACGGAACAGCGACCCGCGAACGAGCCGCCACGTTCCCCACGCGAACAGCGCGATGAACACCGTCCCGAGCCCGACCATGATGTGATACGCGTAGTACAAGAGCGGCACGTTCTGCGGCCACTCCTCGCGTGGAAAATCGAGCAGTCCGCGCACCTCGGCATCGAAGCGCTGGTGGGTCATGAAGCTGAGAAGCTTCGGCAGGTGGATCGGGTTGTCGAGCCGAAGGTTCTCCATGTCCGGCTGCCCGATCAGTACGAGCGGGGCGCCCTCCTCGGTCTCGAACAACCCCTCGCACGCGGCGAACGCGGCCGGTTGATGCAGCGCGAGATTGCGTGCCTGCATGTCGCCCGTCGGAAACGCGATGAGCAGCGCCGCGACGAGCCCGATCGGCACGGCCGTGCGCAGGAAGAGGCGCGCCTGTTCTTCGTGGCGACCGAGCAGCAGGTACGCCGCGCCGACGCCCCCCACGACGCCGCACGCGGTCATCACCGATCCGAACATCGTGTGCGCGTACTGCCAGCCGAGCCAGGGATTCGTGAGGATGGCGCGCAGACTCTCGAGCTGGATCGAGCCGTCGTCGAGAACGCTGTAGCCGACCGGGTGCTGCATCCACGCGTTCGTCGCGACGATCAGATATCCGGACAGCCACGCACCGGCGCAAACCGCGAGCGCCGTGAGCCAATGCGCGAACCGGCCGATTCGCTTTTCACCGAACAGGAAGATCCCGAGGAAGGTCGACTCGAGGAAGAACGAGAACACGCCTTCCATGGCGAGCAACGATCCGAGCGTACCGCCCGTGCTCTCCGAGAAGCGGGCCCAATTGGTTCCGAACTGGAACTCCATCGGGATGCCGGTGACGACACCCATCCCGAAGTTGATCGCGAAGATCTTCGCCCAGAAGCGCGCGGCGCGATCGTAGCTCGCCTTCCCCGTTCGAAGCGCCGCGGTCTTCCACCACAGGATCAGCAGCGCCAGTCCCATCGTGAGCTGCGGGAACAGGTAGTGGTACGTGATCGTGAACGCGAACTGGATGCGGTGAACCGTGAGCGCGTCGTCCAACGAGCGACCTCGTGTGCAAGCGGGGAGCCGCCTCACGAGCCGACGCCACACGGCAGCCGCACATCGGGACGACTTCCACCGTGCACGGTCTACCATAGTCGCGAGGCCGCTCGCTGCGGCCCCGCGTCGCATGCGTCACAGAACCGCGGCGAGCGCGCTCACCGACACGACCGGCTACCCCGGCCTACTGCTCGACGAACACCACGTCGTCGAAGGCGACCTCAGCCTGCGACGTCATGAGTGCCACGTGGCCGATGATCTGCGGCGTCGAGACGTCGGTGTACTCGAGCAGCGTGTTACCGCGGTTCTTGAGCGTCACCGTGTTGCCGCGCACCTGAAGCTCGAACGAATTCGGGCCGTCGCTCAAGAGCGGCAAGCCGTTCGGAAAGTCGGCCGCCGACACTTGGTGATTCACGACCGGGACGCCATTCACGAGTCGGTACAACGCGATCGTCCCTCGCGTGGGAACGTAGAAGAGCATGTATCCCGTGAGCGGACCGAGGTAGGCCGGATTGTGGTGCGAGCCGAAGTACACGCCGCCGCCGCCCGAGAATGCGTCCGTATCGACTTCCATGCGGAAACCGAGAAGGAAGTCCCCGACCGGTTCCGAGACGACGGACGCACGCGGGCGGTCGTTCGGATCGCTCTGCACGAGTCGCCGCTCGCGATCCACGTTCCAATCACCGAGCCGCGGCACGATCGGGTCGACCTCGAACTCGTCGAAGTCGGCGTAGAACAGCGGGCGGATCGAGAGGTCGTCGAACACGACCGGCGATCCCGTCGAAGAGAGCGCGATGTACCCGGCCGGGTACGACCGCTTGGCCTTCACGCGAATGATCGTCACGCCGTTGAGGTCGACGTCGATGAAATCACCGTAGGCTCGAATCACGAATCGGTTCGGCAGTCCCGTCTTGTACTCCGAAAACTGCCGACCCGCGAGCGGCTTCAGGTCGCCGCCCTCCGCCTGCAGGAGGTTGACCCAACCGGAGCGGTAGATCGTCAGCAGGTAGCCGCTGTCGATCACGGCATCGAGCGGATGTTCTTTTCGGAAGTGGATTCCCGTCCATTCCGAACCCGCGTAGTGCGCGACCTCGAAGTCGAGCTCGAAGTCCCCGTAGCAGTGCGTCACGAGCGTGCTCGCCGCGGCGCCGTTCTCGACCTCGGTGATGACGTACTTCCCGTCTTGGTACTGCCACGTTCCGCGTTCCTGCGCCCAGTTCCCCGATCCGCCCGAGTCGAAGTCGTCGTGGAATGTCGCGTCGTGCGACACGCGACCGACGTAGAGCAGCGCGTCGTCGTCGAACGGCGACGTCACGGTGATCTGCGTCGCGCCGTCGGTCGACGCCGGATCGTTCGTGAGCCATTCGCCGGTCGCCGGATTCATCCACTCGATCGAGAGATCGAGCGGCGCACCGGCCGGGATGTCGAGCGTGACTTCGCCGCCTTCCGGGAGGTACACGAGAAACTCGCCCGGCAACTTCGCTCGGCAGAACACGGAGCCGTCGGAGTTCTGCACGAAATACGGCGCCGGCTCGAGATTCCAGAATTCGAGATCGTCGAAGAGGTTCTTCACGTGCGTCAGCTGCTGCGGCAGCAGCTCACCCTCGCGGAAGAACTCGTGGTCGGGTTCGCAACCCTCGGGCGGACACCCCGAGCAACCGATGCACTCGCGGCACACCTTTACGCTGAGCGCTTCGAAGCTCCCCGCGCTCGCGTACGCGCCGCTCATCACCGTCACCCAGTGCGCCTTGCGCAGAACCTCGATGTCCCAAGGCCCGACAAAGCCGTATTCGTCGTTGATGACAGGCGTCGAATACTCGTTGTACTGGTTCCAATAGCACGTGTAGTTGAGGAAGTCCCAATCGGGTTCCTCGGGTTGCTCGACCGCCCCACCGCCCGCATACGCCTGCAGGATCGCGTAGTCGGACCACCAGGCGTCGGGATAGCGATACGTCCAGTACGAGTGTGCCGACACGAGGTGATCGTACGGGTCCGTGTTCTTCATGAACGTCCCCATGTGCCAACCCCAGTTCGTGGTGTGGTACTCGGTGTGTTCGTTGCCGAGGTCCCACGTCACGTTCCAGAACGCACCGAGACGCGCGATCGCGTAGCGGTAGTACTCGTACTCGTTCTCCGACGGGATGTCGACGCCGCCGAACAGATCGGGAATGTCTTCCTTCTCGATCTCGAACACGCAGCTCGCGATCATCTCGCGATCCGCCATGTAGCGGATGACTTCGTCGTAATGCTGCCACGTGTCGACGTTGTACCGATCGTACTGGGCGTCGGTGCGCGGATCGGTTCCCACGAACGGGAACAGCAGATAGTGATAGACCGTGCACGAACGACCGCCCAGCAAGAGGAAGCGGATCTTGTTGAACCCGTGCTCGAAGAGCGAGTCGATCGCGAACTTCCAATTCTCGTCACCGACGACGTCGTTGAGGAGCTGGAAGATGTTGTAGCCGTGATGGAAGAAGTACTCGCCGTTCCCTTCGAAGCGGAAGTGATGCGGCTTGTCTTCGGCCACGCGAAGGAACCCGGGAATGGTGCTCGGGATCGACACGAACACGCCCTCGTGCAACGCGCTGCCGTTGACGTCGTCGTAGGTGACGGCGAACGTGTACTCGCCTTCGTGACGCGGGCAGAAGCGCAGCCCGAAGAGCGCGCCGTCTTGGCTGTCGCAGTATCCTTCGACGGTCAGCGTCTCACCGGTCGCGGTATGCGTGAACACACCGACGACGCCTCGATCGCGAAACGGATTGCCGACGGGCGGGTTCGCGACCCGGATATCCAATTGGAACACGCCGTACCGGGGTACCTCGCGCACTCGAGGTTCGAAGTTCACGGCCTCGTGCGGCACCGGCGACTCGGCTCGCGCGATCGCGCTGGGCGCGAAGGCCGCTACGGCAACGAGGAGGAGAACGGCGAGCATCGAGAAAACGTGCGGAATCTCCAGGGAGGGGGCGGACAAGCGAAAGCGGGTTCGCATGGGGGTCTCCGTGACGGAAGGGACGGGGGCTTCGGCCGGGACGCACTCGCGTGGGGCGTCTGCGGCGGGCGGGACGGAACGGGTCAAAATCTCCGGTGGTGTGACGGTTCGCGGGTGGCCGCCTCCTGGCCCCTGCGGCAGCCGGAAACGACCACCTAAGGATACCCCAACGAACCGCACTTCGGAACGGTTTTCGGAACGGTCCCCCTGAACCCCTTTCAGACCTGCGCGAAAACCGTCCGCTCACCGATTTCAGAACCTTCTTTTTTTGCTCCCGCCACGCGTGGATCCGGTCGTAAGATGATTCAGGACACGGAACTCGAACGATCGGTAACCAAGGCCCATGCGCGCGAGCTTCAACCCTGACGACGCGATCGTCCGACTCGCCCACGGCGAGATCGGAGGCACCCCGACCGACGCCTGGCGGCTGATCGATCGGGCTTGGCCGAGCCTCACGCGGTTCGTCCAGCAGCGCCTGCGCGCCAAAGGAGCGCCGCGAGAATCCGTGTCGGATTGTGCGCAAAACGTGTTTCGAAGGGTCTGGAAATACCGACGCAGCTACCGCGGAGCCACCGAGTCCGAATGGTGGGGTTGGCTGCGGATGATCACCGACAACGAGATGCGCCGCATCCTCGTGGCCGAAGGTCGACAACCGACGCCGCAGAGCGACTTCGAGCGTCCGGGTGAAGACGAAGCGTCCGACGGATTCGGCGATGCGCCTCCCGACGCGTCGTTCGTCAATCCGACGCTCGACTCGGTCCTCGGCGACGAAACGGCACTCGAGATTCACGATTGCCTGTCGCGGTTGCCGGCGCAACATCGCAAGGTCGTCGAGCTCATCTATCTCCGCGGCGAGCTGACCGAGCGCGCGGTCGCCGAAGTGATCGAGTGCTCCGCTTCGTACGTCCACAAACTCAAGTCGCAAGCGATCGAGCGCCTGCGGCGATGCATGGAGAAAAAGGGAATCGACTGATTCGGATCCTGTGACATGAAACCGGAGAGAACCGAACAGATTCTGAGAAGTTACGCCGACCGGATTCCGGACGACCCGTTGTTCGACGAGAACGCGGACCGGCGCATCCGAGCCGAGCTGCAGGCGTCGGCGCGCGAGGAGGAAGAACTCCGCTCTTCGGCTCACCTCGTGCGCGGCTACCGCCGACGCGAGACGATCCACCGCGGCGTGATCGCGGTGTTGGCCGTCACGGCCGCGTCGCTGCTGTTCGCGCTGATCGTGCCGCGCTTCGGTTCCGACGACGGCGAGGGCGCGGCACCCGGCAACGTGCAACGGCTCGTCGTCGAAGGCGATCGCGCGTTCGACGCCGGCGCCTACGCCGCCGCGGAGGTCTCGTTCCGAAAGGCGCTCGACCGCCTGCTCGACGCACCGGGCCACGGCACGGGTCCCGGTGACGATGCCCACCAGGCGGCCATCCTTCGCCGGCTCGGCGACACGCATCGTGCGCAGGGGCAGACCTACCAGGCCGAGCTCTTCTACGCGGAAGCTCTCGCCCTACGCATGTCGACGTTCCCCGAGGGGTACCTCGACGTCGCGATGATACTCGACTACCTCGGCTCGCAAGCCGCCAAGCGCGGCGACTTCGACACGGCGCGCGACCACTTCGAGCGCATGTCGACCCTGTTCGGCCCCACGCGACGCGACAGCACGAATCGCACGTTCTTCGAAGAGACGTACGCGCTGGCGAGCGATCGGCAGGTCGACCTCGCGCGGCGACTGTCCGAGACCGGCCCGTCGACCGAACACTACCGCCGCTATCTCGAGTTCCAGGAATCCCTGCCGGCCGACGCATCGCCGCGACCGCTCTACCTCGCGAACATCGCCGAGGCCTACGGCAGCCTCGCCGAGCGAGCGGTGCAAGCGCGTAACCTCGCGCTGGCCGACGAGTATTACGGCAAGGCCCTCCATGCCCGCGAGAAGCTCACCGATTTCGACCCTGACAACGTCGAGTACCTACGCGACATGAGCGAGCTGTTGCAGCCGATCGCCGAAGTGGCGCGGCAACGCTCCGACTTCGTTCGATGCCGAGCACTCCTCGATCGCTCGCGCGACATCCAGCTCCGACTGCTCGAAGGCAACCGCGAAGACCGCGACCTCTCGCGCTCGCTCGGCGACGTCTACGGCTATCGCGCGCAGCTCGCGATGCAGCTCGGCGAGCTCGACGAAGCGCGCACCGAGGCCGAAAAG
>JAUIME010000996.1 GCA_030433195.1 bacterium | reverse complement strand
GTGATCGGTGACGAGGATGGCCGCGCCGAGCGGCGCGAGCTCGGCGGCCGCGAGCCAGTCGGCCGCGATCCACTCGACGGGCGCCGACGCATCCGCGAACACCGCGAAGTCGGCCGGGCCGTGCAGTCGGTCGACGAGCAGATGTTCGGAGACCTGCCGCCGCGCTTCGACGACCGCAGCGTCGCCGCGACCCGCGACGAGATCGGCGCGCGGGACGCTCGGCGTCCCGTACGCGAAGGCTGCGAGCGCCGCGAACGGATCGAGGCGGAACGCGTGCTCGATGCCGAGTTCGTGAAGGGCCGCGAGGACTTCGTTCGGTGCCTCGCCGGTTTCGTCGGGCGGTACGGCGACGGCGATGCGCTCGACACCCGCGACCTGCGCGGGGATGACCGTCGCGAAGAGCGTCGACAGCGCGGCGCGCGTTCGAGCGGGGAGCACGATGCCGACGCTGCGCATGGCGCGCGTCGCGGTCGCGATCGTGCTGCCGTGGAAACGGTACGTTGCGGTCGGGATGGGCAGCGCATTCTGATGGAAGCGCGTGATCGGCGCGATCGTCGCGCGTAACGTTTCGGTGAACGACTCCGAGGCGTCGGCGTGCGCGCGCTCGATCGCCTCGGGGGCGATCGCGATCGCTTCGCTCGCGACGGGCGTTCCGGAGAGTTCGGATTGCAGGCGAGCGAGCGCTTCGTCGCCGCCGACACGGACGTCGCGCAGCAGCTCGGCTACGGCCGCGGCAGGCTCGACGCCGGGGCGCAGCTTCTCGAGCGGCCAGTCTCTGGACGAGCGGTTGTCTTGGCTGGCGCAAGCCGTGCGGTCGACGAGCTCTCGCCAAGCAGAGAGTCCATTCGGGTCGGCGAGATCGATGACGTTCATGAGGATTCCTCCGGCGCGTTCGCCTCGCGGGCCTCGGTCGGTGCGCATCGCGCTCGTGCGAGGCCGCACACGAGAGACCGCCGCGAGCGGGGGCGCGGACGAATCTCGGGAGGGTTCGCGCGGTCGAATTCGGATACGATCGGATTCGGCGGGGCGGGCCCGGGGGGCGAGGCCGTATAGTATAATCCGCGTTTTTCGAGCGTCAATGCGAGCAACCCTGTTCCGAAAGCCAAGCGAGGTTCGTGGCGATGGCCGATGATGCATCCAAGGCGCAGGCCCCCGAGAAGTGCTGGGTCGTGGTCGACAAGCGCAAGGAAGAGATCGAAACGTGGAGCACGCGTGAGAAGGCC
>JAUIME010000308.1 GCA_030433195.1 bacterium | reverse complement strand
GAGCTGTCGGTGGGCAATGACGCTGGCCTTCCCGTAGGTCGCACGTGCGCTCATGCCCCCCGATCCCGACATGCTCGGCGCGCGGAACTCGTACTGCCCCTCGACGCGCAAACCCGCCTCGGGCGCATCGGGATCGACCGGCGTGATCGACGGATAGACCGCGTAGCTCGCGCCGAGTTTCCGGAACTCCACCGGATCGACGATGCCTCCCTTCGCGGGGAGAACGGTCGAGTCGGAATCGAGGCATCGAATACTGTCGCCTTGCTGGACCCCGAGAAGCACGTTCACAAGGAGTTCGTATTCTCCCGCATCGCCATCTTCGACGATCGCCGCCGTTGGCACGCACGGGATCTCGGTCGTATCGGGGGATTCGGCGGCCGCGTACGTACGGCTTACGTCATCGAGCGTGCCCAGGATCACGGCAGCGAGCAGGACCGCGCCACACACAGGCATGAGGCGTCGCGACCAGATGCGGAGCGCCGACGACTTCGTCCGACGTACGGGAGCCGTCGACTCGTTGCGGCGGCTCGAGTAGAGCAGCATCACGATGAAGGCTGTCGCGAGGATCATGAGAACGGGAATTGCCATTTCGTATCTCCCTCGTCAGGAGGTTTCGGATTGTAGGGGTCAGGCGGAGCGCGCGGCGAGCAAGAGGGCCCCAATGAGGCCCGCGAAGATCAGAAACGCGATCAGGATCGCAATGATCGACCCTGCGCCCGCCGAAGAGCTCCCGCCGCCAGGCCGATCGCTGCCGCCGACTCCCTCGCGAACGCGAGCCGCCCCATAGCCGAGGGCGAAGCAGACGACGGCCGCGACCGCGGACAACACAACAGGCCCGAGCCCGGTATTCTCGCCGAAGCCGTACCACTCGACGGCCGCGCCGCCCATGCCGATCAACAGCATGATGAGGAACCCCGTCGTCCCCGCGTTGCCAACGGCGCGCGGATCGCTCATGACACTCGCGATCACGTACGTCACGACGAACGTCGCGAACGGAACGACGAGTATCGCAGCGAGCCAAACCGGCTTCGGGGTTTCGTACGAGGTCGTGAATCCGGTCTCCACGACGAGCCCCCATAACCACTGCGCAATTTCGAATCGTATCGCCACGGCGCTCCCGAGGAGCATGCAGGCGAGTACCACGCCGGGAATCAGGAAACGCACGAGGTAGAGCTCGGTACGCGTCACCGGCAGCGCGAGCGTGAACTCGAGGACGCGATCGCGCGCGTCGCTCCCGCCGAACTCCGCACCGAAATAGAGGGCGCAGACGATGCCGAACGCCATCGCGATTCCGGGTTGGAAGAACAGGAGCAGCACGATCTGACCGAGAAGCCACATGCCGACGTAGCGCCACAGCAGCGGGCCGTGCGCCAAATGCTCACGCCAGATGAGGCCACGCCAGCGACGGAGTGTGCCGCTATCGACGCGCGGCTCGGCGTGATCGGTCGTGAGGGCCGTCGAATAGGAACTCATGACACCACCTCTTCTTCTTGAACACGGCCGTCGCGAGTCGCGGACGCCATCTCGATGAAGATCTCCTCGAGCCCGAGCGGGAACATGTGAAGGCGCGCACCGTAGCGATCTTCGAGGCCCGCGAACTCCGACTCGTCCTCGGCTCGAACGATGGCCGATACGACAGGGCCGTCGATCTCGAGCCGGATCGCACCCGGCAACCGGAATCCGGGCGGCGGATGATCGCCCTCGAAGATGAGCTGTAGCCGTCGCATCCGCGTCTTCAACTCGTCGACTTCGCCCGAGAGCAACATGCGCCCGCGATCCATCATGCCGACATGGTCGACGATTCGCTCGAGGTCGCTGATGATGTGCGACGAGAACAAGAGCGTGCTGTCCGGTCGATCCGTAAGCACTTCGACGAGCGCGTCGATGAGCTCCCGGCGCGCCACGGGGTCGAGCCCGGCCGCGGGCTCGTCGAGCACGATCACATCGGGGCGCGCGGCGAGCGCGATGAGGATCGCGGCCTTGCGCTTCTCGCCTCCCGAGAGCACGCCGACCGGCACGTCGAGCGGGAGCGAGAACTGCCGCGCGAGGTGATCCGCGTAGCGCGCATCCCAACGCGAGTACAAATGCGACGCGTAGTGCTGCAGTTCGCGTGACGTCATCCACGCGTAGAGATTCTGATCTTGCGATACGTAGGTGACGCGCTCGCGGATCGAGGCCGGCGCGGTCCACAAGTTCACCCCGAGTACGCGGGCCGAACCCGAATCGGGGCGCAGCAGCGCCATGAGCAAACGAAGCGTCGTGGTCTTGCCGGCACCGTTCCTGCCGATGAGCCCGTACGCACATCCTCCCCGGATCGTGAGGTCGAGATCGTCGACAGCGCTGATGCCGTCGAACGACTTCGTCAACCCGCGCGTTTCGATGATGGCTGGCTCCATGGTTCCTTTCCTTCCTCTCCTTGTTCCGTGATCGCTTTCCGCTCTCGTGCTTCAGATCCGTGTGCCACTCTCCCCCGGCGCGTTCATTCGGGCGCCGGCTCGAGCCGCTCCATCTCGACGCGAAGCGCTCGCGACGCCTCCTCGGGGGTGGCGCCGAGCTGCCGCGCCGCCGAGGCGAATCCCGTCGCGAGCCGTCGCAGCTCCGCGAAGCGCTGGTCTTCGGAGAGCGACGCGACCCGATCGGCGACGAAGACCCCCTTGCCCTGCTCGTTCACCACCACGCCCAAGTGCTGTAACTCGCTGTACGCCTTGGTGATGGTCGTCGGATTCAAGTGCATGCGTTTGGCCAGGCTCCGGATCGACGGCAGCTTGTCGCCCGGCGCCAGAGCGCCCGACGCGACGTAGTAGCGCACCTGATCCATGAGTTGGCGGTACGCGGGCACGCCCGAAGCGGCATCGACTTGGAAATGCAGGAGATCACTCATCTGTTCGACTGTACGGTAACACCCATACAGTGGATGCGCAAGCCCTCATGCAATATTCGCGGGAATCCTGATGCGCGGGTTGTCGCCGTTCGGTGTCGGGTACTAGAATCGGGTCCCCCCGCGCCCTGCCGCCGGGCCGACGACGACTTCACCACAACCTATTGGAGGACCAACATGTTGCGCATTCTCACCCTCGCTTTGCTCCCGTTCTGGCTCTTCACCGTTCCGGTCGCCGCTCAGGGCCCGAACGCGATCTCGTCCACGGACTTCGACCAGCTCCTCAAGGAAGCGCGTCAGGCGTACGCGAAGGGAGAGAGCCAAGTCGCGATCCAAAAGCTCCAGCAGGCGATCGACGTGATCCAACAGTCGGGCGCAAAGACCCTCGCGTCGTTCCTCCCGAAGTCGCTCGACGGCTGGAACGCCTCCGAGCCGAAGACCGTCTCGGGCAACTGGGGATCGGGAGCGCAGGCTTTCCAGTGGACGCAAGCGAGTCGGCGTTACACGCGCGAGCAGGACGGCCTGCGAGTCAACGTGCAGATCACGAACTCACCGCAGCTCATCCAAGGGCAACGTCAGATGGCAGCGATGTTCGAGAACGAGCAGTACATCAAGATGATGAACCAAGACCCGAACAAGAAGGTGCGGCTCTTCAAGAAGGAAGGTTGGACGGGCTGGACGATCATCGAGTCGAACGGGAACGCGAACGGCGTGGCGTTGAGCGACGCCGTGATGGTCACGCTCGACGTCAACAAGGGAAGCGAAGAAGTGTTCACGAAGTTCTGGAAGGGCGTGAACTTCGACGGCATCCTGAAGCACGGCAAGTAAGCCGTTCCGCCCGTTCGTTTGCCTGTGCGCAAGACGAACGGCATGCGATCACGTCGCGCCCGAGGCGAGTACCGCCGACGGCGCGACGCGCTTCACTCCTTCGGTCGAGTCATCGACCGCGGATCGAGCAACTCGTCGAGCTGCTCCGCATCCACGAGCTTCCTCTCGAGAATCACTTCCCGCAGCGTCTTGTTCTCGGCGTACGCCTGCTTCGCGACACTCGCGGCGTTGTCGTAGCCGATGACGGGATTGAGCGCCGTCACGAGCATGAGACTCTTCTCGACGAGCTCACGGCATCGCTCTTCGTCAGCCTCGAGCCCCTTGACGCATCGTTCCGTGAAGACGCGCGAGCCGTTGGCGAGAACCTTGATCTGCTCGTGAATCGAGTAGCAGATGAGAGGCAGCGTCACGAGCAACTCGAAGTGTCCGTCACGACCTGCGATCGTGTTGGTGACGTCGAGCCCCATCACATACGTCGAGACCTGCACGAGCATCTCGCTCATCACGGGATTCACCTTGCCGGGCATGATCGAGCTGCCGGGCTGCAAGGACGGGATCCGGATCTCACCGATTCCGCAGCGCGGTCCCGAACCGAGCAAACGGATGTCGTTGCCGATCTTCGCGAACGATGCCGCGATCGTTCGAAGCTGCCCGCTCGCCTCGACGCACGCGTCGTTCGCGGCCTGCGCTTCGAAGTGGTTCTTCGCTTCGTAGAACTCGATGCCCGTCTCCTCGTGCAGGATCTTGCACACGCGCTCGGAGAACTCGGGATGGGCGTTGATTCCGGTTCCGACGGCGGTACCGCCGAGTGGCAGTTCACGAACCGCATCGATCGCGCGCTCGACCCTCTCGATTCCTTTACGGACCTGGGCGGCGTAGCCCGAAAACTCCTGCCCGAGCGTGAGCGGAGTCGCGTCCATGAGGTGCGTACGACCGATCTTGCAGATCTCGGCCCAGCTCTTCGCCTTGACTTCGAGGGCGCTCGCGAGGCCGTCGAGTGCAGGAATCAGATCGTCTCGCATCGAGCGCGCGACACTCACTCGGATCGCGGTCGGTACGACGTCGTTGCTCGACTGCCCCATGTTGACGTGATCGTTCGGATGCACGGGGTCTTTGCTTCCGACCTCGCCACCGGCGATCTCGATCGCGCGATTCGAGATGACCTCGTTCGCGTTCATGTTCGAGCTCGTGCCGGATCCCGTTTGGAACACGTCGATCGGGAACTGCGCGTCGAGCTTGCCGTCGACCACTTCCCGCGCGGCATCTCGGATGAGCTCGGCCACCTTCCCATCGAGCTTCCCGAGGTCTGCATTCACGCGCGCCGCCGCGAGCTTCACGAGGCCGAGCGCGTGCACGAACGGAGCCGGCATGGGATGACCGCTGATCGGGAAGTTCTCGACGGCACGGCGCGTCTGCGCTCCGTAGTACGCACCCGCCGGAATCGAAACGTCGCCGAGGCTGTCCTTCTCGGTGCGCGGGGGAAGATCGGGAAGTTCCATCCTGCATCTCCGGAATCGAAGGGGATCGGATCGTACGGCGCTCGCCATGCGGCGACGGTGCGGGAGGTTAGCAAATCGCATCGCGGCGACAGACCCGGTCGGCTCGCTCTCGATCGGGGCGGGCCCGCGAGTGTCGAGCCTCAATAGAAACGAGCGGCCTAGGCACTCGGCCCGGCCGCTCGTCAGGTGTTTCGATCGCTCACGCGCTCATCACGCGCGACACGTCATTCCATTTCTTCCAACTGCTTGCGGCGCTGGTCGAGTTCGGCCTGGAAAGAAGGCTGCTCCGCCATCGGCGACTTCGACAGCGCTTCGATACCCTGAAGACCGACTTCCTTGTCCTTCTTTTCGATCGCCGCTTCCACGACGAAGAACCAGAACATCAGCGATTCGTCGGCCGTTGCGCTCGGCGCCGGCGTCCCGCTCTTCAGCAGGTCGTAGAGCTTCTCGCCGGTTTCTTTCTGCAGCTGCTGCGCTTCCACCGTCGATCCGATGGTGCCGCTGCGCATCTTGGCGATGTAGCCATCGAGGACATCCTTGATCGGCTTGATCGCCATGAACGCCTTGAAGCGCTTCGCGAGCGTGCCGTCGATTCCTTCCACCGAGGCCGCCTTCTCGAGGTCTTCGTTCGAGACCTCTTCGGCACCGCGCATTCCGAGGACGAGCGTTCGCTCGGCCTTCGCGACAGCATCATCAGCGTTCTTCGCGAGCTTCGCTTCCGAACGGACGAGCAGCGTCGCGTCGGCCGAAGCCTCCTTCGTGACCTCTTCGCTCGACGGTCGGAAATCGAACAGGCGCGTGCCGTCCGGCGCGAGGAACAGCACCGTCGGGAAGCCACGCAATTCGTACTTCTGGAAGATGTCTTGGTCTGGCTTGTCCGGAAGACGAGCCATGATGTTGACGTAAGGGACGAACGACTTCGCTGCTTCAGCCCACCAATCCGAGACGAGGGGCCCCCCCTCGAGTGCATTGCAGGGCGGTCACGGAGCGTAGCTTCGAGTGAAGTACGCCATCACCGGCTGGTTCGCCTCCTTCGCCTTCGCGAGGGCGGTGTCGTAGCTTTGCTCCCAAGCGATGTGCTTCATGAAGTCCTTCTTCAGCTTCGCTTGGTAATTGTCCTCGAGCGCGGAGGGATCCTGACCGAAGGCCGAAACCGCGAGGCCCGCGATCAGAACACCCGCAAGCGCGAGTTTCCGATGGAGATGCATCGTCTGGGGGTCCTTTCTCTACGTTCGGTAATCTCCCGTTTCCGGGCGAGCGCCGGTACCGGCGGCACCGATCCGCTCCCTTCGGGATACATGAGGTCGCGGAAACCCGCAACCCAACTGGGGGGAATCACGAGCCGCCTTCCTTTG